>NZ_JBSHDN010000054.1:0-34495 GCF_053616335.1 Nocardiopsis sp. NPDC055824 | reverse complement strand
CACCGGAGACCCGCCCCTCCGCGGGACGGCCGTCGGGACCGCCCGGTCCCGCGGAAGCGGTCAGCCGCCGGAACCGGCCGCCGGCGTCCGGGGAGCGGGCCTCCCGGACACGGCGGGGCGCGGCGCCTCCGCCCGGACACGCCGCGCCCCTCTCCTCCGCCGGTCGGAGCGGCCCGGCCGGACGCCCCTAGAAGGCGAAGCCGCGGAAGAGCAGCACCGCGAGCAGCAGTCCGACCGCCAGGTTGAACACCGTGGCGAGGCCGAACACGCCGATCGGCCGCCAGCCCGCCTCGCGCAGCGAGCCGAGCTTGAACTCCAGGCCGATACTGGTGAACGCCGCGATCAGGAACCAGTCGCGCAGGGCCCTGGCGGTGTCCAGGCCCGCCTGCGGGTCGGCGGCCGGGCCGTTGGACCACAGGGTCGCGGCGACCGAGGCGGCCAGGAACCCCAGCACGAACTTGGGGAACCGGTCCCACAGGGTGCGCAGGCCGGGGCGCTCCACCGCGCCGCCGCCCTCGGCGGGGGCGACCCGGAAGGCGAAGTAGGCGGTCAGCAGCACCGCCACGACGCCCATCAGGACGTTCTGGGTGGCCTTGACGATGGAGGCGATCTGGAGGGCCTCCTCGCCGACGATCGCCCCGGAGGCCGCGACCGCCGCCGTGGTGTCGATGTTGCCGCCGATCCACGCGCCGGCCTGGGCGGTGCTCAGTCCGAGCACGCCGACCAGCCACGGCAGCAGGAAGATCGAGGGGACGGCGAACAGGATGACCAGGCTCGCGGTGTAGGCGAGCTGTTCCCTGCGCGCCTGCACGGCTCCGGCTGCGGCGATGGCGGCGCTGACCCCGCAGATGGACACCGACGAGGCGAGCAGCGCCCGCAGCCGGTCGTCCAGGCCGAGCTTGCCGCCCACCCACCAGGTGAACAGGAACACCGACGTGACCAGGAACAGGGCCTGGAGGACGGCGGGCCCGGCGGCCTGGGCGATGACGTCGAACAGGACCGTGGAGCCGAGCAGGACCAGGCCCGTCTTGATGAGGAACTCGGTCCTGAACGCCGGGGCCAGCCGGTCGCGCACCCCCAGGAGGGAGAGCACCAGGTTGCCCAGCAGGCCGAGCAGGATCGCGTAGACGGGGTACTCGACGGCCTCGGCGAAGCCGCCCAGCGGGGACCCCTCCGCGGCGGCGGGGACCCAGGACTCCAGGAAGCGGGTGGCCGCGGCCAGGGCGAGGACCACGAGGAGGCCGAGGGCGGACCAGAGCGGTGCGCCGGGTCCGCGCGGGGCATCCGCGTCCTCCCGGGCGTCGGCCCCGCCGTCGCCGGTCACGCCGCCCTCAGGGCCGCCGGTGGTGTCGTCGGGGCCGACCGCAGTGCCGTCCGCGGTCCCGGTCGCGCCGGCGCCGTCGGCCCGGGAGGCGTCCTCTCCGGGGCCGGGGGTGTGCATGGCCATCAGGGGACCAGTCCCGCCGGGATGACCCCGAGCAGGGCCAGGCCGAGCAGCACGAGTCCGGTGACGGTGGCCGCCCAGTCCTCGCCGATCCGCCACCGGGGGCGCGGGGGAGCCGGTTCGGGCGTGGAAGCGGGCGTGGTGGGTGTCTCGCTCATGGTTCTCCTCGATCTCCGGGCGCGGGGGCGCCCTCGGGGGACGGGACGGGATACGACCGGAACGGCGACTAACTACACTAAACATACTCATTTAGTGTAGTTAATGGCCGAGCAAGGCGCCAGACCCGCTTCCGGCGCCCGGAAGGGGCGTGGGACCGGGCCCGACGGCCCGGCGGTGACGATACGGGGAGCACGGCCCCCGTGTCCGGCACACGGCGACGGGACCGGCCCCGGCGCGGGGAGCCGGAACCTCAGCCCCGGTGTGCGGCCCCGGGTCCGGACTCGGCGCGGAGCACGGGCCCGGTGGTGGGCAGCCCGCGGGCGCGCCAGGCGCGGAAACCGCCGGCCATGTCGGTGGCCCTCGCCAGCCCCAGCTCCTGGAGCTGGACGGCGGCCAGGCTGGAGGCGTACCCCTCGTTGCAGAACAGCACGATGAGCCGGTCAACGGAGTCGGCCTCGGGCACCCGGTCGGGACTGCTGGGGTCCAGCCGCCACTCCAGGACGTTGCGGTCGATCACCAGCGCCCCCGGGATCTCCCCCTCGGCCTCGCGGTTGACGGCGGGCCGGGTGTCGACCAGCAGCGCGCCCTCCCCCTGGGCGCGCAGCGCCTCGGCCGGCGAGAGCCGTTCGAGTCGGGCGCGCTTGCCGTCGAGGAGCCGTTCGATCGCGCTCACCGCCGCTCCCCCGCCCCGGCCGTGGGCACGGCGTCCAGCGTGGGGACGTCGGGCTCGGGGTCGCTGGTCAGGATGCTGCCGGTGCGGCGCAGCGCGTTGTCGCCGCTGACCTCGTAGTAGTGCATGGCGGTCAGCGGCGGCGAGTAGGCGTGCACGCTGACGGCGGGCGCGGCGGCGGCGTTGACCACGTCGTGCACGTGGCCGAGCGGGAACCGGCCGCCCCCGCCGTCTGCGAGGGTGCGTTCGCACAGGCCGGCGTCCCAGTAGCGTTCGACCAGCTCCCCGGCGACGACGGTGAGCGCGCCCAGCGAACCGGCGTGGTCGTGGAGCCGGGTGGACTGGTCGGGCGTCCAGGAGATGAGCCAGACGTCGGTGTAGTCGTCGGCGCGCAGGCGGACCGACCAGCGGTTCTCGGCGTCGAAGCGGATCTCGTGGAGCCCCTGGCGGACCTCCTCGGCGACCGCGGCGGTCAGCTCGGACAGGCGGTCCAGGGTGAGCGGTGTCGGCGCGGCGGGCGCGGCTGCGGTGTCGGTCATGGGTTCTTGCTCTCGGATTCGTGGGCGGTCGGAGTCTGCGCTGGTCCGGCGGCCGCTAACAGTGCCCGTCGAAGGCCGGGGGCCGCAGGTGTGACGGTGTTCTGACTGCCATGACCGCAGTAAACCACATTCCCTACAGGTTTAGTTGGTAGGAGCCTCCCGTCGCACGTGTCACACCCGCCCCGGCGTCACCACACCCCTCGACACACCCCGCCCGACCTGCACGTTCCCACTCCTCCCGCACACACCACCGAAGATTCCCTACTTTTTCGGTTGACAAAATGGGGTTAGCGGATCAGGCTGGTGGACGAGGCCGACGGAATCGCGGAGCCGTCGGCCAGGACCCGCCGACCACCCGCGCCGCCCGGGCCACCCCGCCGGGTGGACGAACGCGAGGCCGGTCCCGGCGTTCCGGGCCGAGGGGGCTGCCATGCGCGGAGCCGCCCGACCCTCGGCCCGGAACGCCCTCCACGCCGCGCGATCGGACGGGAGGCCGACCCGATGCCCGACATCCGACAGGGACCGCCGCGTACCCCGCACAGGCCCCCGACCGAATCCGCCCCCGCACGGCACTCCTGGTCGAACACCACGCCGAGGACACGGAACCGCCGCCCGCCGCACACCGACCTGTGCTTTGATTCCCCATAATTCCGGTAGGTATTTACTGGCACACGTCGGCGTGCGTCCCAGCAGGAGGTTCACCATGTCCGAGACCGTCACCGGCCCCACCCCCGGCACGACCGGCGGCGAGGTCCGGATCATCGCCTCGGACGCGGAGGCCGTCGAGGCCGCCCGCGCCCTGGTCCCCCGGTTCGCGGAGGGCGCCTCCGGGCGCGACCGCGACCGCTGTCTGCCCCGGGAGCAGGTCCGCGAGCTGGCCCGGTCGGGCCTGCTCGGGATCACCGTGCCCCGCGCCCTGTGCGGGGCCGGCGCGGACGCCGGGACCGTCGCCGAGATCCTGCGCCTGCTCGGCACCGCCGACCTCAGCCTGGCGCAGATCCCGCAGCCGCACTTCGCGTTCCTCAACGCGCTGCGCCTGCGCGGGGGCGGGACCGCGCGGGCCCGGGTGTTCGGCGACGTCCTCTCCGGCTCGCTCGTCTCCAACGCCCAGGCCGAGCGGTCCGGGAGGACCGCGCACACCCACGCCACCCGCCTGGAGCGCGGCGGCGACGGCTGGCGGGTCAACGGCAGCAAGTACTACGCCACGGGTTCGCTGCTCGCCGACTGGATCGCCGTGGTCGCCCCCGCGGCCACCCCGGACGGACCGCGCCCGCACATCGCCTTCGTCCCGGCCGACGCCCCGGGCGTGCGCGTCGAGGACGACTGGGCCGGCATGGGCCAGCGCACCACCGCCAGCGGAACGGTGCACCTGGCCGACGTGGCCGTGCCCGACGACCTGGTCCTGCCCCAGTACCTGACGTTCGAGGGGCCCACCACCTACGGCGCGTTCGCGCAGCTGCTGCACGCCGCCATCGACGTCGGCGCGGCGCGCGGCGCCCTGGCCGAGGCGGCGGCCTTCGTGCGCTCCAAGAGCCGCCCCTGGTTCGAGAGCGGCGTCGACACCGCGCCCGAGGACCCGCTGCTCGTCCACCGGTTCGGCGAGCTGGAGATCCAGGTGCGCGCCGCGGAGGCCCTGCTGGCCTCCGCCGCCGACCGGGTGGACGCCGCCGACGCCGTCCTGGCCGGGGGCGCCCCCGGCGCGGAGGACGCCACCGCAGAGGCCTCGGTCGCCGTGGCCGCCGCCAAGGTCGCCGGCGGACGGGCCGCCGTGGAGGTCTCCTCCGCCCTGTTCGAGGTGGCGGGCACGCGGGCCGCGGCCGACTCCGAGAACCTGCACCGCCACTGGCGCGACGCCCGCACCCACACCGTCCACGACCCGGTGCGCTGGAAGGTCCAGCACGTCGGGGAGTACTCCCTCAACCGTCGCCGCCCACCGCGGCACGGTCAGATCTGATCCCGCAACGGAGGAGCGTCCCTCAATGCCCCTGACCTTCCACTGGTTCCTGCCCACGCAGGGGGACAGCCGCGGCATCGTCGGCGGCGGCCACGGCGCGGACGTCGTGGCCTCGGCCTGGCGGACCCGCGAGCCGACCCTGGACTACCTCGCCCAGATCGCCGGAGCCGCCGAGCGGCTGGGGTTCGAGGGCGTCCTCACCCCCACCGGCGCGTGGTGCGAGGACGCCTGGCTGACCACGGCGATGCTGGCCGGGAGCACGAGGCGGCTGAAGTTCCTGGTGGCGTTCCGCCCCGGGCTCCTCTCGCCCACCCTGGCGGCGCAGATGGCCGCGACCTACCAGCGGCTCAGCGGCGGACGTCTCCTGCTCAACGTGGTGACCGGCGGCGAGTCCGCCGAGCAGAGGCAGCACGGCGACTTCCTCGGCAAGGACGCCCGGTACGCGCGCACCGACGAGTTCCTCCAGGTGGTCGGACGGCTCTGGCGCGGGGAGACCGTCGACTTCCGGGGGGAGCACGTCACGGTGGAGGGGGCCCGGCTCGCGAAGGCGCCGGACCCCCTGCCGCCGGTCTACTTCGGCGGCTCCTCCCCCGCCGCGCTCGACGTGGCCTCCCGCCGCGTGCAGACGTACCTGACGTGGGGTGAGCCGCCCGGCGCGGTCGCCGACAAGATCGACCGGGTCAGCGCCCTGGCGGCCAAGCGCGGCCGCACACTCGACTACGGCGTGCGGCTGCACGTGATCAGCCGGGACACCGCGGAGGAGGCGTGGGCGCAGGCCCAGCGCCTGCTCGACGGGCTGGCCCCCGACACCGTGGGGCAGGTGCAGCACCACCTGGCCATGAGCGAGTCCGAGGGCCAGCGCCGGATGCTCGAACTGCACGGCGGAAGCGCCGCCGACCTGGAGGTCCACCCCAACCTGTGGGCGGGTGTGGGCCTGGCCAGGGGCGGGGCCGGCACCGCACTGGTGGGCAGCCACGCCCAGGTGGCCGACCTGATCGAGGAGTACCACCGGGCGGGCGCCACCGAGTTCGTCCTGTCCGGGTACCCCCACCTGGAGGAGGCCTACTGGTTCGGCGAGGGGGTACTGCCGCTGTTGCGGGAGCGCGGGCTGTGGGAGCACCCGGAGGGAGGGGAGGAGTCCGCCGCCCCCCACGTCCCCTTCGCCGTGTCCGCCCCGGCCACGTCCTGACCGCCCCCGCACCGGAGACCGCCATGACCACCACCACCGTCCTCGTCGGCAATCCCCGGCCGAACTCCCGTACCGCCACCGCCGGCCTGGCCGTGGCCCGTCACGCCGCGGACGCGGCCGGACTGCCGGACGTGCCCGGACCGGACGACCTGCTCGACCTGTCGCGGATCCGGCAGCTGCTGCTCGCCCCCGGCCCGCAGCCGGAGGTGGAGGCCGCCCTGGAGAGGGTGCGCGCCACCGACCTGCTGGTCGTGGCCAGCCCCACCTACAAGGCGACCTACACCGGTCTGCTGAAGGTGTTCCTGGACCTGCTGCCGTCCGGCGGGCTGGCGGGGGTGACGGCCGTGCCCGTGCTGGTGATGGCGTCCGCGGCCCACACCCTGGCCGTGGACGTGCACCTGCGCCCGCTGCTGCTCGAACTGGGCGCGACCGTTCCGGCGTCCGGACTGGCCCTGCTCCAGGACGCGGTCCCCTCCGACGGCGGGACCGACGGCACTCCGCGCCTGGACGGGGTGCTCGCGCCGTGGGCCGGGCGCGCGGCCCCCGTGCTGCGCGCGGCGGTGCGCACCCGGTCGGCCGCCGCCTGAGTCCTCCCCCCTCTCTTCACCCACCACAAGGGAGAGTCCGTTGAGTATCGCCGAGACCGCTTCCCCGTCCTTGGCGGAGGCCGACCGTTTCCGCGCGACGCTGCGCAACCACCCGGCCGGGGTCGTCATCATCACCGCCAGCGTGGAGGGGCGGCCCGTGGGGCTGACCGCCACCTCCTTCACCAGCGTCAGCCTCGCCCCGCCGCTGGTGTCCTTCTACATCGCGGAGTCCTCCACGACCTGGCCGGCGCTGCGCAGGGCGGGCGAGTTCGGGGTGCAGCTGCTGACCGAGGAGCAGTCCGACCTGGCCGACCGGTTCGCCCGCAGGGGGGAGGACCGGTTCGCCGCGCCGACGGCGTGGAGCCGGGGGCCGTCGCAGGTCCCGCTGCTGGACGGGGCCTCGGCGCACCTGGTCTGCTCCCGGTTCGACACCCGGCTGATCGGCGACCACTGGCTGGTGGTCGGGGAGGTGACGCACACGCTGGTGCTGGACGACCCGCGTCCGCCGCTCGTCTACCACCGGGGTGCGTTCGGCGGGGTCTCGGCCCTGCGCTGACCCCTTCCCGTACCGCGCCGCACTCGGGGGGCGTCCCTGGCACGGGGTGCCCCCGGAGGGCCGTGCCACCGGGAGGGGCCTCCCGCGCATGAGGGGGCGTCGTCCGGACCGTGGAGCCCGCCGCCGCCCGGAGGCCGGGCGGCGGCGGGGCGCTCAGCCGTCCAGGCGCTCCCCCGTTCCCGGCGAGAACACGTGCACCCGTCCGGGGCGCACGCCCAGGCGCACGGTCGCACCCGCCGCCGGAGCCGCGTGCGGCGCCACCCGCACCACCAGATCGCCGTCGGCCGGATGCCCGGGGAGGCCGCCGTACAGGTAGCAGTCGGCGCCCAGGTGTTCGACCAGGCCCACCTCCATCGCGAACCCCTCGCCCTCCCCCACCAGGTCGACCGCCTCGGGGCGAAAGCCCAGCAGCGCGGAGGACGCGCCCTCGTCGGCGAGCCTGCGCCGTTGGCCGGGGGTGAGCGGCAGGGCGGCGTCGCCGACCCGGACCCCCTCCCGGCTCAGGGGGAACTCCCTCAGGTTCATCGCCGGGGAGCCGATGAACCCGGCGACGAAGGCGTTGGCGGGGTGCTCGTACAGCCGCACGGGGCTGTCGCACTGCTGGAGCACCCCGTCCTTGAGCACCGCCACCCGGTCGCCCATGGTCATCGCCTCGACCTGGTCGTGGGTGACGTAGACGGTGGTCACGCCCAGCCGCTTCTGGAGCGCGGCGATCTGCGTGCGGGTGGACACGCGCAGCTGGGCGTCCAGGTTGGACAGGGGCTCGTCCATGAGGAACACCCGGGGCTCGCGCACGATCGCGCGCCCCATCGCGACGCGCTGGCGCTGCCCCCCGGAGAGCGCCTTGGGCCTGCGGTGCAGCAGGGGCTCCAGGTCCAGGAGCCGGGCGGCCTCCAGGACCCTGCGCTCCCGCTCCGGCCTGGCGACCTTGGCCATCTCCAGGGCGAACCCCATGTTCTGCGCCACCGACATGTGCGGGTAGAGCGCGTAGGACTGGAAGACCATCGCGATGTCGCGCTCCAGCGGGCTGCTGTCGGTGACGTCCTCGCCCCCGATGCGGATGGTCCCCGAGTCCACCTCCTCCAGCCCCGCGAGCATCCTCAGCGAGGTGGACTTCCCGCACCCGGAGGGACCCACGAGCACCAGGAACTCCCCGTCCTCCACCTCCAGGCTCAGCTCGTCGACGGCGGGCGCCTCCGTGCCCGGGTAGAAGTGGGTGGCCTTCTCGAAACCGACCGATGCCACGGCGGATCCCTCCTCTACAGCTGGGGGTTGATCTGGAGCTTGCGGCCACGGCCCGCCCGGAAGGCGTCGACGGCGTCGCCGAAGCCGTCCAGGGCGAAGGTGTCGGTGACCATGGCGTCGGCGTCGACCACGCCCTTGGCCATGAGGTCCACCGCCCGCCCGTAGCTGTGCAGGACGGCCATACTGCCCACGACGGTGATCTCGTCGTTGTAGACGCGGAACGGCGAGAAGGACGCGGTGGCCTCGGCCGGCGCCACCCCGAACACCTGGAAGGTGCCGCCCCGGGCGACGCGGGTCAGCCCGTCCTCGATGGCGGCGACCACGCCGGTGCAGTCGACGACGACCTCCCAGTCGCGGCGGTCGAGCTCGTCGGGGCCGGGGGCGACGGCGTCGGCACCGAGGGAGGCGGCCACCGCCAGCCGGTCCTTGTTGGGGTCCACGACGGACACGCTCGCGGCCCCGGCGGAACGCGCGAGCTGGGCCATCAGCAGGCCCATGGTTCCCGCCCCGTACACGAGGTAGTGCTCCCCGACCCGGCCCGGGAGCAGGTCGAAGCCGTGCACCGCGCAGGACAGGGGCTCGATGAGCGCGCCGTGGGAGAAGGGCATGTGCTCGGGGATCGGGTAGCAGGACGCGGCGGGGGCGACGGCGAGTTCGGCGCAGGCCCCGGGGCCGGTGACGCCGATGGCGTTCCAGCTCTCGCACAGGTTCCCCCGGCCGACGACGCACTTGGAGCACGCGCCGCAGAACAGGGAGGGGTCGACGGCCACGCGGTCGTCCACGGCCAGGCCGGTGACCTCCGATCCGAGCGCGACGACCGTTCCCGCGAACTCGTGGCCGGGGACGATCGGGTAGGGCGTGGGGGCGAACTCCCCGTCGATGATGTGCAGGTCGGTGCCGCAGACGCCCACGGCGGAGGGGGCGACGACCACCTCGCGGGGGCCGGGAGCGGGGTCCTCCACCCGCTCGAGGGAGAAGTGGCCGGGTTCGCTGACGACGAGTGCACGCATTACTTCACAGCTCCTAGGGAGAGGCCGCGGACCAGCCAGCGCTGGGCGGTCCATCCGGCGATGATCACGGGCAGGGCCGCCATGGTGGAGGCGGCGGACAGGCGGGCCCAGAACAGCCCCTCGCCGCTGATGAAGCCGACGAGGAACACGGGCACGGTGGCGGCTCGGGTGGCGGTGAGGTTGACGGCGAAGAAGAACTCGTTCCAGGCGAAGATGAAGCAGATCAGGGCGGTCGCGGCCAGTCCGGGCGCGATCATCGGCAGGATGACGCGCCGCATCTCGGTGAGCCTGGGCGCGCCGTCCATCCGGGCGGCCTCCAGCACCTCCTTGGGCAGTTCGACCAGGAAGGAGCGGATCATCCACACCGCGATCGGCATGTTCATGGCCGTGTACACGAGGGTGAGGGTGCGGGCGTCGTCCAGGGCGCCGAGGTTCTGGGCGATGACGTAGAGCGGCAGGATCATGGCCACCGGCGGCAGCAGCTTGGTGGACAGGAAGAAGAACAGCGAGTCCCGCCACTGGGAGATGCGCACCAGTGAGAGCGCGTAGGCGGCCGGGAGGCCCAGGACGACGGCCAGGAGCGTGGACAGGACCGAGGCCTGGAGCGAGTTGAGCAGGTACGGCACGAAGTCGCGGCCGAGCACGGCGGCGTACTGGTCCAGGGTGGGTCGGAAGAAGAGGGTCGGCGGGTCGGTGGAGGCCTGCGACTCCTGTTTGAACCCGGTGAGGAACATCCACAGGACCGGGAAGAAGAACAGCAGTCCCACGGCCCAGGCGAGCAGGCCCGCGGCGGGGCGGAGCGGCCGGCGTCGGCGCCTGCGGGGGGCGGGCCCCGCCTCGGGGGCTGCGGCGGGGGCCGGCGCCTCGGTCACGCTTGTCACGACTCCTCCTCGAAGAGGCTGGAGACCACCCGCAGGGCGAACATGGCGACGACCAGGGTGGCGGCCACCACGATGACCCCGGCGGCCGCGGCCTCGCCCACGTCGAAGGCGCGGAAGGCCTGCAGGTAGATGAAGTAGGGCAGGTTGGTGCTGGCCTGGCCGGGGCCTCCCTGGGTGATCATGTAGACGGCGTCGAAGGTCTGGACGATGTAGATCGTGCCGAGCAGCAGCGCCAGCTCCACGAAGCGGCGCAGGTGCGGGAAGGTGATGCGTCGGAAGACGGCGAGGGGCCGGGCGCCGTCGACGCGCGCCGCCTCCAGCACCTCCGGCGACTGGCTCTGCAGGCCGGCGAGCATGATGAGCATCATGAACGGCGTCCACTGCCAGGTGAGGACCATGACGACGGACAGCAGCGGGAAGTCGTTGACCCAGTCCGCCTCGATCCCGAACGGGGACAGCGCCCAGTTGAGCAGTCCGTAGACGGGGTGGTACACGGACGTCTTCCACAGCAGTGCCGCGGCGACGGGCATGACCAGGAACGGTGTGATCAGGAGGGTGCGCACGACCCCTCGGCCGGGGAAGGAGCGGTCGAGGAGGACCGCGAGCGCCAGCCCGAGGGCCAGGGAGAGCAGGACGGCGCCGGCGGTCAGGACGACCGTGTTCGCGACGGCGTTGCGGAAGAGCGGGTCCCCCAGGACCCGGCCGTAGTTGGCGATCCCGGCGAAGGAGCCGGAGTCCGGCCGCAGCAGGTTGCTGTCCTGGAAGCTGTAGTAGACGGTGAACAGGAACGGGATCTGCGTCATCGCGATGACGAACAGCAGGCCCGGCAGCAGCGGGGTCCGGCGTATCCAGCGCTCCCCCCGCGCGGGTTCGCGCGTGGTGGGCCCGCGCCGCGCCGTGTCCGGCGTGGTCTGAGCGGTCATGGGCTTCCTCGAAGGTGTCGTGGCGGTGGCGGTGTGGTGCGGCCGGGGTGGCCCGGACCCGGTTCAGTCGCGGTAGCCGCCGGACAGGGCCGTCTCCTCCGCGTACTCCTGGGACTTGCGCAGCGCCTCCTCGACGGACTGCTGTCCGGCGATGGCCGCGGAGATCTCCTGGGAGACGCGGGTGCCCAGGTCCTGGAACTCGGGGATGGCGACGTACTGGACGCCGGTCCACGGCTGCGGGTGCAGGCCGGGCCGCTCCACGTCGACGTTGCCGATGGCCTCGTAGGTGGGACCGGCGAAGGCCTCGGCCGCCTCCCGGTACTCGGGGATGTCGTAGGTCGAGACGCGGGCGCCGGGCGGCACGCGCTCCCAGCCGAGGCGCTCCCCGACCAGGCGGTGGTACTCGCGGGACGTGGCCCAGGAGACGAACTCCCAGGCGGCCCCGGGGTCGGTGGAGGTCGTGGGGATCGACAGCGCCCATGCCCACAGCCAGCCCGCGTGCTCGGTCCGGGCGACCGGGGCGGGGGCGTAGCCGATGTCGCCGGCGACGCTGCTGGAGTCGGGGTCCTCCAGGTTGCCCGCTGCGACGGTGGAGTCGTAGAACATGGCGGCGTCGCCCTGGGCCATGGTGGTCAGGCACTCGGTGAACCCGGCGTTGGGCGCCCCGGGCTGCCCGTACCCGCCCACCAGGTCGACGTAGGTCCGGACGGCCTCCTCGACCTCGGGGGAGTCCAGGTGCGCGTTCCAGTCCTCGTCGTACCACCGGCCGCCGTGGGTGAGGATGACCGTGTTGAGCGGGGCGAGGAGCTCTCCCCAGCCGGGGACGCCGCGCAGGCAGATCCCGGAGACGCCGCCCTCGGGGTCGTCCAGCTCCTCCGCGAAGGCGGCGACGTCCTCCCAGGTCGGCTCGTCGGGCATCTCCAGGCCCGCCTCCTCGAACAGGTCCTCGCGGTACATCAGCAGCGACGACTCGCCGTAGAAGGGCGCCCCGTACATCCGGTCCTCGTGGGAGAGGGCGGAGCGCACGGTCGGGATGATGTCGTCGATGTCGTAGTCGGGGTCGGAGGCGTACTCGTCGAGGCCGAGGATCCAGCCGTTCTCCGCCCAGATGGGCACCTCGTAGGTGCCCACGGTGACCACGTCGTACTGGCCGCCCCGGGTGGCGATGTCCTGGGTGACGCGGTCGCGGAGCTGGTTCTCGGGCAGGACGACGAAGTCGACGGTGATGCCGGGGTGCGAGGCGTTGAACTCGTCCGCGAGGGCCTGGATGTCGTCCATCTGGGGGTTGGCCACCGTGGCGACGGTGACGACGCGCTCCCCGTCGGAGCCGCCGCCTCCCGCGCCGGCGCAAGCGGTGGCGAGGAGCGCCAGGCCGGTGGCGGCGGCCACGGCGGGAAGTCCGCGCCGCGTCGTGCGTGTGAGCATGTTCTTCCTCCTGGGGGGCGGCCCGGGTTGCGGGGAGCCGTGTCCCGTGGGGGTGTCAGGCCGCCACGGGTCTGCTCAGATGAGCAGACTCCTGAGCAGATGAGCAACGTGCGGCCCATTTAAGTTGTGACTGGCATCACGGGTCAAGACGGGATGCAATAATGAGCGTCAGCATGCTCATATGAGCGAACCCCTGGAGGATGTCGATGAAACCCGCGTTCCGACCGGCGGAACTGATCCGCGCCACCGCCATCGCGCGCAGGTACTACATCGCCGGGGAGTCGAAGATCCGCATCGCCGAGGACTTCGGGATCAGCCGGTTCAAGGTCGCGCGCATCCTCGACGACGCGCGCGCGGCGGGCATCGTGCGCATCGAGATCGCCGAGCCCACCGAGGTCGACACCGACCTCTCCCACCAGCTGCGGACCGCCTACGGGCTGCACCAGGCGATCGCGGTCGTCGACCCCGGCGAGGGCGGCGCCATGCACCGCGGCCTGGGGCGGATCGCGGCCGAGTACCTCACCGAGATCCTGGAGGAGGACGACACCCTGGGTCTGGCCTGCTCGCGCACGCTCAACGCGATGACGCTGGCGCTGGACGAGCTGCCCCGGTGCACGGTCGTGCAGCTGAC
This sequence comes from Nocardiopsis sp. NPDC055824, assembly GCF_053616335.1. Taxonomy (NCBI): domain Bacteria; kingdom Bacillati; phylum Actinomycetota; class Actinomycetes; order Streptosporangiales; family Nocardiopsidaceae; genus Nocardiopsis; species Nocardiopsis sp. NPDC055824. The sequence continues at coordinate 21,282 of NZ_JBSHDN010000054.1, read as the reverse complement.
CGGCGTGCTCCCCGGCGGCGTGGAGGAGAACTCGGTGGAGCTGGTCCGGCGGGTCGCCAGCCTGGCGCGCGGCCCGGCCTACCCCATCTACGCCCCGCTCGTGGTCTCCGACCCCGCGACCGCCGACGCCCTGCGCGCCCAGCCCCAGGTGGCCGGGGCGATGCAGCGCTACACGGAGCTGGACAAGGCGGTGGTCGCCATCGGATCCTGGTCACCGACCCTGTCCCTGGTCCGGGACGCCCTCTCCCCGGCCGAGGGCGCCGCCCTCGAACGCGACGGCGTGCAGGCCGAGGTGTGCGCCCGGACCGTGGACGTCCACGGCACACCGACCGCACCGGAGCTGACCTCGCGGATCATCGCCATCACCCTGGAGCAGCTGCGCGACGTGCCCGAGGTCGTCGCGGTCGCCGGAGGCGCCGGCAAGGCGCAGGCGATCCACTCCGTGCTCAAGACCGGTGTGGTGTCCTCCCTCGTCACCGACACCACGACGGCGCGCACGCTCATCGAGGCGGCGGTCCTCTGAGCCGCCGGCGGGCCCGCCCCGGCCGTTCCCCTCCACGCACCGGCCCGCGCGCCGAACCCTCCTCCCACTCCGAACCGCCACCCTCCGAACACCCACCCCCTCACCCTCACGGAGCCGACATGGCACTGGTCGCCGGAATCGACAGCTCGACCCAGTCCTGCAAGATCGTGGTCTGCGACGCCGACGGCGGAGCGGTGGTGCGCGAGGCCCGCGCACCGCACCCCGACGGAACCGAGGTCCACCCCCGCGAGTGGTGGACCGCCCTGGAGGAGGCCTCCTCGGGCCTGCTCGACGACGTGGCGGCGGTCGCCGTCGCCGGACAGCAGCACGGCATGATCGCCGTGGACGCGGACGGCGGGGTCGTCCGCCCGGCCCTGCTGTGGAACGACACCCGCTCGGCGCAGGCGGCCCTGGACCTGATCGGCGAACTGGGCGGGCCCGCGGAGTGGGCCGGGGCCGTGGGCAACGTGCCCAACGCCAGCCTCACCGTCAGCAAGCTGCGCTGGCTGGCCGAGCGCGAGCCGGAGAACGCCGCCCGCACGACCCGCGTGATGCTCCCCCACGACTGGCTGACCTGGCGGCTGGCCGGCGGCGGGGCCGACCCCGTCACCGACCGGGGCGACGCCTCGGGCACCGGGTACTGGTCGCCGGCCGAGGGGTCCTACCGCACCGACCTGATGGCCAAAGCGTTCGGACGCGAACTGGAGGCGCCCCGGGTGGCCGGGCCCTCCGAGGTCGTGGGGCACACTCCGTCGGGCGCGGTGATCGCCCCCGGGACCGGTGACAACATGGGCGCCGCCCTGGGGCTGGGGCTGCGGCCGGGCGACGCCGTGGTGTCCCTGGGGACCAGCGGGACCGTGTTCGCGGTGAGCGAGGGGCCGAGCCGGGACCCGGACGGGATCGTCAACGGGTTCGCCGACGCGACCGGGCGGTACCTGCCGCTCGTGTGCACGCTGAACGCGGCGCGGGTCCTCGGGGCTACCGCGGCGATGCTCGGCGTGGACCTGGCCGGGCTGGACGCGCTCGCGCTGGCCGCCGAACCGGGCGCGGAGGGGGTCGTGCTCCTGCCCTACCTGGACGGCGAGCGCACACCGGTGCTGCCCGACGCCGCCGGTTCCCTGCACGGGCTGCGGCGGGCCAACATGCGGCCGGAGAACGTCGCGCGCGCGGCGGTGGAGGGGATGCTGTGCGGGCTGGCCGACGGCCTGTCCGCCATGACCCGCACCGGCGTGCCGGTCGGGCGGGTCCTGCTCGTGGGCGGGGCCGCCCGGTCGGCCGCGGTCCGCGAGGTCGCGGCGACGGTCCTGGGGGTCCCGGTGGCGGTGCCGCCGCCCGCCGAGTACGTCGCGGTCGGCGCGGCCCGCCAGGCGGCCTGGGCACTGGCGGGCACCGCCGAGCCGCCGGTCTGGGACCTCGGCGAGGGCGCCGAGCTGGAGCCCGTCGACGCGCCCCTCGTACGGCGCGCCTACGCGGAGGCGCGCGGGTCCCTCCACGGCGTCTGACCCCGGTCCCGTGCCCCCGCCCGGCTCGGGCGGGGGCACGGGTGCGTTCGGATGCGGGTGCGGGATGTGGACGCGGCGGGGGCTCCGCGCTCCGCCCTGCGGTCGGCGCCGCCCCCGCGCGACGGCACGGGCGGTCCCGCGTGCCGCCGGGGACGCGGATCCCCCGGCGGACACGCCGTTGACAAGGCTGGCTAATGCCATTAGCTTTTAGCTAACGCACTTAGCCACTTGGGGGATGCCATGACCGAGTACCTCGCCGTCGACGGCGGCACGATCGCCTACGAGGTGTCGGGCACCGGGCCGCTGGTCGTCCTCGCGCACGGCATGGGCGACAGCCGCGCCGCCTACCGCGCCGTGGTCCCGCCGCTGGTGGCGGCGGGCTACCGGGTCGCCGCCGTGGACATGCGCGGCAGCGGGGAGTCCGGCGTCGACTGGCCGGAATGGAGCCGCACCGCCGTCGCCGCGGACCTGCTCGCCGTGATCCGCCACCTGGGCGGCCCGGCCGTGCTCGTCGGCCACTCGTTCTCCGGCGGGGCCGCCACCATCGCCGCGGCACAGGAGCCCTCGCTGGTCACCGCGGTCGTCGAGCTGGCGCCGTTCACCCGCGAGCAGACGATCGGCCTCAGTGACCTGCGGGTGAGGCGCTTCCGGCAGGGCATGCTGCGGCTGCTCGGCGCGGCAGTGCTCGGCAGCGTGCCGCTCTGGCGCTCCTACCTCGACGTGGCCTACCCCGGCGCCAAGCCGGACCACTGGGCCGAGCGGCTCGACCGCATCGACTCCATGCTGCGCGAGCCTGGCCGGATGAAGGCCCTGCAGAACATGGGCCGCAGCGCCCCGGCCGACGCCGGCGCGCACCTCGGCGGCGTCCGCTGCCCGGTCCTGGTCGTGATGGGCACGCTCGACCCCGACTGGGCCGACCCGCACGCCGAGGGGACGGCGATCGTCGACGCCCTGCCGTCCGGCCTCGGACGCCTGGAGATGATCGAGGGCGCGGGGCACTACCCGCACGACCAGTTCCCCGAGCGGGTCGTCACGCTCGTGCTCGCCTTCCTCGGGTCGGACGCCGTCCGGGCGCGGTGAGCCGGTCGGAGGCCGGTCCGGCGCGCGCCCCGGCCCCCGGTGACCTTGTACTTGCAGCCGGTCCCGACGCCTCGGGGTCACGTGGTGGTGGCGACGGGGAACTCCTCGGGTGGCTCGGCCGGGACAGCCCGTCCCGGGGCCGGCGAAAGCGGGCCCTCGCGGGAGAAGCCGGGGGCCCGGGCCCCCGCCCGCCTCCGCGGAGCCGGGTCAGAGGGGCCGGGACGGCCGCTCCCCCGGGCTCCCCACGCGGTAGAAGGCGGCGGCGTTGTCGTGGAGCACCGCGTCCAGGTGCTCCCCGGCGGCCCGGGAGACCAGGTCCAGGTCGGTGTCCTCGAACGGCCGTCGCGCGCGGGTGGAGGGCAGGTCGGTGCCGGCCATCAGCGCGGACGGGTCGACCTCCAGCACCGCGCGCATCGCCGCCACCGGGTCCAGGTCCACGCGCCCGAAACCGGTGGCCTTGACCCGCACCCCCCGCTCCACCAGGCGGAGCAGGTCCGGAAGACCGTCGGCGTGCAGGCCCAGGTGGTCCACGCTCACCGCCGGGAGCGCGGCCACGGTGTCGGCGATCCGCCCCAGGTCGCGGGCGTCGACGTAGAGCTCGGTGTGCATCCCGGCCACGGCGTGCACACGCCGGGCGAGGGCCTCCAGGTGCTCGGCGCCCTCCGAACCGCCCCGGCGCAGGTTGAACCGGACCGCGCGCACCCCCTTGGCGGCGAGTTCGGCGATGCGGGCGTCGGGGGTGTCGTGGGGGATCTGGGTGACGCCGACGAACCCGGGTCCCAGCCGCTCCAGGGCGTCCAGGAGGTAGCCCTGGTCGAAGGCCTGGAAGGATCCGGAGACGACCGCCCCGCCCACCACCCCCAGGTCCGCCACGCGCCGCCGGTAGTGCTCGGCGGTGAACTCCGCGGGCAGGTAGCCGCCGTTGGCCACCAGCGGGAAGCGGGTGTCGACGATGTGCAGGTGGGCGTCGAACAGCGGGCGGGGTGCGTTCACGGCGGATCGCCTTTCACGGGTGGGGACGGTCGGGCGGACCGGGGCCCCGGAGGGGCGGCAGGAGCACGGGCGGGCGCCGGTCCGGCGGGGCGGGGTGTTCTCCGGGTCAGCGGCTCCGGGGCGGCTCGGCGGTGGCGGTGACCAGGGCGGCCCACATCAGCGGGGTCGCGGAGGGGTCCCCTGCCGTGCGCCAGCGGTCCAGCCGGGTGCGCTGCCAATCGGCCAGCGCACGCACGGGGTCGGGCGCGTCGTGGGCGGCGTCCACCGCCGCCACCAGCGCGGACAGGGGGCGCTCGTCGGGGGGCACCCTCCCGAAGCGGTGCAGGGCGAGGTTGGTGGGCAGCACCCACCGGGCGGAGGTGACCAGGTCCGCGCCGTTGCGGAGCACGGCCGACGCCAGCCCGAAGGACTCGGTGAAGCGGGCGTCCGCGCCGCTCTCGCACGCGATGAGCCCCACCCGGGGAGGCGAGGGCCAGAGCTCGGCCCCGGGGCGGCCGTCGGCGCCGCCCGTGAGCAGGTCCTTGGCGGAGAGCGGCCGGTGGGAGCGGACGACCTCGGCGTGCCCCTCGGTTTCGGGGCCGCAGCACAGGTGCAGGCGGGCGTCCTCGCTCTGGCCGCCCTCCACCGGGGCGGACGTGACGTGGCCGACGTAGAGCAGGCGGCGGGCGCCCGATCGCAGGGCGCGTCCCAGCCACTCCCGGTCCTGGTCGGTGCGGCGCAGGGCCTCCTCCGGGGCGGAGACCGCGGGCAGCATGTCGCCCGCGTCCCGGTGGGCGCGGACCAGGGCCAGCAGGTCGGGGTCGGTGCCCGGTCTTCCCAGGACCGACCCGAGCGGTGAGTCCGCGCGGAAGCCCGGGACCCGGGGGTCGAGGACGAGGACGGCGGGGGCGGTCGCGGTGCGGCCCGTGGGCGCGGCCGGGTCGGGGGGCGGGGCGGCCCCGTGCTCCCCCGGCCCGTGACGGCCGGGCGCCCCGGACGCCGCCGGTGGGGGCGGTGTTCCGGGTGGAGCGGTTGGGGCGGGTTGGACGTCGGTCGGCGCCCCGAGGGCGAGCGGCACCGCCAGCACCACGTCCGCCAGGTCGAGCAGCCGCCGGCCGCCGTCCACGGCCAGGAGTTCCCAGGGCACCTGGCCGGTGCGCGGGGACGGCTGCACCCGCACCAGCGGGCGGACGCCCGTCCCCTCCCCCACCTGGCGGATCTGGTCGGTGAGCTCGGCCGGCCACAGGACCGACGCCAGCCGGGCGGCGAGGTCCCGCTCCCGCGCGGGGTCGGTCATGGCCCCGTCGGCGAGGGCCGCGGCCACGTCCTCTCCGGGTCCGGGGAGCGCGGCGGCGAGTTCGGCCGTCACCGCGTCGGCGTCGTCCCCGGGCGCGTACCCGGTGCCGAAGCCCTGGGCGCCGAGCGTCCACCGCCAGGTCATGTACAGGTCCCCGGCGTCCGCGAGCCGCACCAGCACGGTCGGCACCGGATACGGGAACGAGGGGGACGGCCCGGCGGTGGCAACGACGGTCCGGTCGGAGGTCACCCTGCGCCGGTACCGGCCCTCGGCCGCGACGACGTACTCCTGGAGCGCGGTGCGGTCGGTGCCCTCCCCCATCAGGACGCGGGGCGGCAGCTCGACCCTCACCCCGTCGGCGCCCCGGGCGCCCGGGTCCTGCCCTCCCCCGGCCGCGAGGGAGACGTCCACGGCTCCCCCTCCGGAGGGGGGCAGGTCCGGTCCCTCCGGGTCCGGAGGGGCGAGGGGTCCTCTGGCCCCCGGCCCCGGGAAGGCCCCCTCCGCCGCGGGCGCGGGTGCCAGGGGGGCGCCGGCGCAGCGGAACTCCACCAGCTCGAACAGCAGCCCCTGGTCCCGGCGCAGCAGGGCCAGCTCGAAGACGAGGCGGACGGCGCTCCGCGAGAGCGCCGACCACTGGTCGCGGGCGTGCCCGGTGGCGAAGTCGGCCCGCATGGACTCCAGGGCGAGGGACGCGGGGAGCGCCAGGGCCAGTGCGGAGTCCAGGGCCTCCCGCTCGTGCCCCTCGAAGCGGCCCGCCCGCAGCAGCCCGTCCACGGCCCGGGCGACGAGGAAGTCGGTCTGGGCGCACCGCTCGTAGGCGCCCATCTCCTCGAAGACGGCGCGGGCCCGCTCGCACATGTCCTTCATCGCGAGGTGGTCCCCCGCCTCGAACGCCTGCCGGGCGGTCACGACGAGGCCGTCCGCCGCCGCCAGGCGCACCCCGAGGTCCTCGAAGCGGGACAGGGAGGAGGCGGCCAGCTCGCGGGCGGCGTCGGCCGATCCCCTGGCCTGCGCGATCAGCGAGCGGGCCTGTTCGCACACCGCCAGGGACACGTGGTCGCCCTGGTGTTCGAGGGCGACGGAGGCCGTGCGGTAGAGGCGTTCGGCCGCGTCGAGGTCGCCCCGGCGCACGGCGGCGAACCCCCGGTGGCCGGTGAGGAAGGCCGGTTCGGCTCCGGCGGGGTCGAGCGCGCGGAAGCGCTCGGCCGCGCGGTCCAGGTGGTCCTCGGCCTGCTCGGGCCGGCCGGTGCTCGCCAGGAGCAGGCCCATGGACGTCAGCAGGTAGGGGGCCGGTCCCTCGGGGGCGGTGGCCAGGGCGGCGGTGAGGAGCTCCTCGGCCGCGCCCCAGTCGCCGCGCTCCATGAGCAGGCGCGCCCGGGAGTCGGCGAGTTCGGCCCGGCGGGCGCCGTCGTCGCACGGTTCCCCGGCCCTGAGGTCGGCCTCGTCCAGCAGGGTGTGCGCGGTGCGGTGGTCGCCCGACCTGCGGGCGGCCTCGGCGCGTTCCAGGAGGGCCTTGAGGAGGATGGACAGCCACAGGGGGCGGCCGCGGGGGCCGGTGGCGTGGGGCTCCACGGCGCGCAGGAGGACGAGCGCGCCGTCCAGGGCGGGGACCCCGTCGCCCGGTGCGCCGCGCTCGGAGCGGACCATGCCCACGTCCGTGAGCAGCAGTCCCCGCAGGAACCGCACGTCGGGGCTGTCCGGGAGGCGTTCGGCCGCGTCGAGGAGCTGGAGGAGGACGTCCTCGGCGGCGGCGAGCTCCCTCCCGGCGAGGAGTGCCTCGCTGTGGGCCAGCCCCGAGTCGAAGGGTTCCCCGAAGCCCATGGGTCGGTCCTCGGGGGCGTCCCCGGCGGAGGCGTCGGACGGGTCGAGGGGGTCGGCGGGAGCGGCCCCGGCCGGGGTGCGGGAGGGGTCGTGGGGGTGGGCCATGTCAGAAGTCCTCCTCCGTGTGGGCCGCGACGATCTCGGCGAGGAAGGGCGCGGGGCCGAACCCCTCCCCCGCTCCCGCTCCGTCCGGTCCGGTGGCGCCCCCGGCCGCGGCGAGGCGGCGGCGGGCCAGCGCGCGCAGCCCCTCACGGGTCCGGCGGGCGCGGGCGGGGTCCTGCGGTCCGGGGTCGAACCCCGGCAGGACCACCTGGACGTCCGGGGAGGGGGCGGCCGTGTCCGGCAGGGCGGTGTCCACGAGGGCGGTCCAGGCGTCCCCCGCGCGCTCGCAGCGCACCCGCACGGGGACGGTGGCGCCGACCCGGACCTCCGCGACCGGCCGCACGCCGGGGGCGGGGCGAGCCTCCCCCGCAACCGCCTCCACCAGGACCGCGCGCCGGGAGCCGTGGGCGAAGGCGGTCCAGGTGACGGCGTCCTCGGAGGCGTCCACGAACCCGGGCGGGTACCGGCACCAGTCGTTGGTCCCCGTCCCCCGTCCCATCACCCTGGCGCCGGGGGGCGGCCCCGCGGCGCCGCCGGCGGCGAGGGCGTGGTCCTGTGGGAGGGCGCCCGGCCGACGGGGAACGGCACCGCCCGCGGGGGCCGTCCACCCGGCGGGGCCGGAGCCGCCCCGGCCGCCGGGGTCGTCGGGTCCGGCGAGGCCGTCGACGTCGAGCCCCGCGTCGTCGGCCACCGCCCGCACGGACCGGAGGACGTCGGAGACGGCGCCCGGCCGGGCGTGCCACAGGTCGAGCAGCGGCCGGACGCCCGCGCGGTGTTCGAGGACCAGGTCGGCGGCGGGGTCCGCGTCCGGGTCCCACACCTGCTGGCACCGGTGGGAGAGCGCGGCCAGCTCCAGGCCGAGCAGGTCGGCGTCGAGGGCGGGAACGCCGTCCAGGTGGGAGGCGGGCCACCAGCGGGACGCCCAGTGCCCCGTGGCCAGCCGGTGCAGGTCCCGCGCGAGCGCACCCGGCTCCGCGGCGACCCGCAGGGCGTGCGCCCGGCCGCTCGCGCAGGCCGCCACGGCGCGCGCCGCCCCGGCCCCGTAGACGGCCCACAGCCACGTCTGGGCCTCGGGCGCGGACTCCACCAGAGCGTCGGGGAGGAGGTCGGGACGGGGGCCGCCGAACGGGGCGGCCCCGGACGCGGCGGCCCCCTCCCGCGCATCGGAGAGGGCGGTTCCCGGGGGGACCCCGGTGGCGACCGCGCCCGGCCCGGCGATGTCGGGCCAGGTGAGGAGCGCGCCGGCCGCGTCGAGGACGGACCGGCCGAACTCGGGGACGCTCAGGCGGTCCTCGACGGCCACGCTCACGCCGTCCTCCTCCGCCCTCACCTCGATCCAGGTCATGCCGGGCTCCCGGAGGTGGTGTCGGTCAGCGTCCGCAGGGCCGCGCGCACGCGGGCCCGGTGGTCCATGAGCACGGAGTAGGAGACGCCGTCGAGGAGGGACCACAGCTCGGCGGGGCCGTCGATCCCGGCCGCGTGGGCGTCGCGGCCGTGCAGGCGGGCCCACAGGCGGCGGGTGTAGGCGATCCACGGGGTCCGCAGGGAGCGGCCGAGGTCGGCGAGAAGGTCCTCCCCGGAGGCCGGGGGGCCGGTGGGGGCCGGGGGTTGCGTGGGGGCCGGCCCCGTCCCCGGCGCCCCGCCGTCCGGGGGACCGGCGCCGGGAGCCCCGGCCTCCGTGCCGTGGGCGCTCGGGGCGTCGAAGGGCGACACGGTCATGCGCCGGGCGCGCGCCACGGAGGACTCGCGGCGCCAGCGGCGGTCGATGGCGCGGTGCGCGCGCGTGGGACCCGGGGCGGTGCCGAGCGGGTCGAGCCCCGCGGCGAGGCGTCCTCCGACCAGGAGCGCCACGCGCAGCGACTCGTCGGACAGGCCGAGCGGCGAGCAGCTGCGCGCGGTCTCGGCGGCGACGAGCTCGGGGACCGGCGGCAGGTCGTGGTGTCCGGGCGCCCTCAGGACGGTGAAGACCCTCTCGTAGAGGGTGCGGTCCAGGGGCGCCGGCAGGGTCGCGGTGGACGCCGTGCTCCCCACGCCGGGGCGCGGCGGCGGGGGGTCGGCGCTCAGGCCCAGGTGGGGCGGTACGCCTTCGGGTCCCCAGGCGGAGGCCGGACCGGCGGCCCACAGCGCCGACCCCAGACGCTTGCCGTGGCCGCCCCCGACCAGGGCGGCGAGGGCGCTCTCCGCGGTGTCACCGGGGTCCCGGAGGTCCGTCCCGCACTCCTGCTCCCGGTACCGGGGGACGTCACCGTCGGCGGGGAAGGCGCCGCCGCGCTTCCCGGAGGCGCCCCGGTCGGCCGGTGCGCACCCGTCCAGGACGGTGTCCGCGAGGGAGAGGGCGTCCGCCTCGGGGACGGCGCCGGGGGCGGCGGGTACGGGGCGTGCTCCCCAGGCGCGGGACAGCGCCTGGGCGACCGACCTCTCCGTCGCGGGATCGCGCAGGTGGGCCTTGAGGGCTTCGACGGTGCGCCCGCCGTCGCGCGCGGCCAGCTCCAGGACGACCTGCCTGGCGACCTCCTCCGCGTCGGGGGGCCGCGGGGCCCCGTGCTCGGCGGCGAGCTCGTAGCAGCGCTGGAAGTACAGGTCCTGCGGGTTGCCCCCGACCACGCGCAGGGCCCGGCGGACCCGCTTGAGCAGCGTGAACCAGCCGGCGGCGGCCGCCAGTCGCGGCCCGTCCCCGCGCAGGAGGCCGGCGGCCAGGTCGGCGGCCTCGTCGGTGAGGAGGTCCCCGGCGAGTTCCGGGCGCAGGACGGGGCGCAGGACGAGCGGGAGGACGAGGAGTTTGACGGCGCGGGTGAGCGGGGCGCCGCCGGGGCCGCTGAGCGGTTCCAGTCCGGGGCCGAGCGCTCGCCAGGCCCGGTCGATGACCTGGGACCGGGGCTGGAGCGTCCCGAGGGGAGTCGCTGGCACAGGACGAGGGTACCGGCCCGGCCCCCCCGGTCGACGGCAGGTCCGAACCTGGGATCGGTAGGACGCGGCGGCGGGGTCTGATGGGTCCCGGTGGACATCGAGAGCGTGAGAGGGAGGCATCCATGGGCAGGTCGGTGGTTCGTTCGGTGGTGCTCGTCGAGACGGTCGCGGCGCTCGGCCTGGTCGGCTGGTACGTGTGGGCGGGGGTGACCGCGCCCCCGGACGCGTTCGTCAGCCCGTGGCTGCGCAACATGTGGGCGCCGATCGGGGCGCTGGTGATGCTGGGCACCACGCTGCCGATGCTGGGGGTCGCTTCGGCGCTCGGCGGACTCGGAGGCGGGTTGGGCCGCAAGGAGGCGGCCGACGCCCCCGTCGGGATCGGGACCGTCACCGGGGTGGCCCGTACCGGGTTGAGCGTCAACGACCAGCCCCAGCTGGCGATCAGCATGGACGTCGAGACGCCGGAGGGGCACCGGTTCTCCGCGGTGGCCAAGCACGTCGTCGACATCACCCAGGTGGCCGAACTGGTCCCGGGTACGGTGCTGCCGGTCCGGTACCTGCACGACCGGCCCGGGGTGGTCTCCCTGGACCGCGGGGAGGACCCGGCCCTGGTGCAGGCGGCCTACAACGCGGTGATGGTGCGCGCGGGTCTGACGACGGAACGCAACCTGGACATCGCGGCGCGCGGTGTGCGGGCGCAGGGGGTCGTCTCCTCGGTGCGGCCGACCGGGCGCCTGCTCAACGGCAACCCGGAGATGGAGATCGGGCTGGGGGTGACCCGCCCGGACGGAAGCCTCTTCCACGCGGCCGTCGTGAAGGTCCTTCCCGCGTCCTCGGTCGTGAGCGTGCAGGTGGGACGGGTGCTGACGGTGCACTACCTTCCCGAGCGGGAGGAGGAGCTGGTCCTCCAGACCCCCGCCAACCCGGGGGTCCGGTGACGCGGGCCGGCCGTGCGCGACCGGTTCCGGCCCGGGTGGGGCCGGACACCCGGCCGGGACCGCGCGTGGCGGGGCGCGCCGTCACGGCGGCCGGGGCAGCCCCGCGCACTCTCCGGGAAACGGTGGCCCGGCGCCCCGCTCTGGCCTAACCTGTCCGCGGCACCACACACCCGACGGAACACGGTGAGCATGAACGACGTACGGCTTCGCCCTCTCGGCCGCACCGACCTGCGCGTATCCCCCCTGTGCCTGGGCGGGAACGTCTTCGGCTGGACCGCCGACGAGAGCACTTCCTTCAAGGTCCTCGACACGTTCGTCGCCGGGGGCGGCAACTTCGTCGACACCGCCGACTCCTACTCCGCCTGGGTCGAGGGGAACAGCGGAGGAGAGTCCGAAACGGTCATCGGCCGCTGGCTGGCGGAGCGCGGCCGCCCCGAGGGCCTGGTCCTCGCGACCAAGGTCAGCGGGCACCCGGAGTTCCCGGGCCTGTCCGCCGCCAACGTCCACGCCGCCGTGGACGCCTCCCGGGCCCGGCTCGGCGTGGAGGTGATCGACCTCTACTACGCGCACCACGACGACCCCGGGACCCCGCTCGCGGAGAGCGCGCGGGCGTTCTCCGAGCTGGTGGACGACGGCCGTATCCGGTACATCGGCCTGTCCAACCACAGCCCCGGGCGCATCCGCGAGTGGCTGGACATCTGCGCCGACCAGGGGCTCCACGCCCCGGTGTGCGTGCAGCCCCACTACAACCTGATGGAGCGCGGGGTCGAGGAGGACCTGGTGCCCCTGGCCCTGGAGCGCGGCCTGTCCCTGCTGCCCTACTTCGGCCTGGCCCGCGGGTTCCTCACCGGCAAGTACCGGCGGGGCGGTGCGGAGGTCGACAGCCCGCGCGCGGGCACGGCCCGCGCCTACCTGGACGACCCGCGCGCCGAGCTGGTCCTGGGGGCCCTGGACGCGGTCGCGGCCCGCAACGGCGTCTCCCCGGCCTCGGTCGCGCTGTCGTGGCTGTCGGACCGGCCGGCCGTGGCGTCGGTCCTGGCCAGCGCACGCAACACCGACCAGCTCACCGACCTGATGGCCGTCAACCACCTGCGGCTGGACGAGGAGTCGACCGAGCTGCTGTCCGAGGACTCCGGCCCGGGAGGATCCGGGGTCTCCTGAGGTCGCGGGAGGCCGGGACAGGGCGCCCTGTCCCGGCCTCGGTCCCCGTCCGCCAGGAGTTCGCGGACCGGCCCGGCCACCCGGTCTACCTCGATCAGGAACCCGTCGTGCCCGTACGGCGGGTCGATCACCCGCACAGTCCCGGGCGGACACTCCCCCGGACCTCATCCCCGAAACGACGGCGGGCCGCCCGCGCCACAGCACGAACAGCCCGCCCCCGACAACAGAGGAGAGGAAGTGGATCAACCGACGCCGGAGCCGCCGCCGGAAGCTCAGATTCATGGCACACTTCGCCCGGACCGGCCGGCCCCTTGCCTTCGCCCGACCACGGGGGCCGGGGCGGTGACGGCGGGGACCGACGGAGGTCCGGCGCTTGAGCGCTCGGCGGGCTTCCCCGGTCTAGGCTGACACCATGACCATCCACGAGTTCGACGTCCACCCGGCCATGACCCCCGAGCTGGAAGCGGCCTTCCGTGCCGACCACGGCCTGTCGGAGGACGAGGACCTGGGCCCGCACATGGCCCGGGAGGCTCAGAACCGGTTGCGTGAGGCCGGCCTGTTCGGCGGAGGTGTGGTGTACGCGGAGGACTTCGACTGAGTACTGATACGCCGCCCCCTTCGCGCGCACGGCCCGGACACCGCGCCCCTGAGCACCGGCGCCCCGCCCGTGCGGCGGATCCGGCCCACTTCACGCCGTGGACCGGCGGCCTCTCGGGCTCCGGCAGGTGACCGGCGAGCTCCGTGCGCGGGGCATGCGCCCCCGCGTCGTCCTCGTGCCGAACCACGGCACGGCACCGCGTTCGGCGGCCGACCCGGTCGGCCGCCGGGTGCGGGTCACTGGTCGATGGTCGCCCGGTAGACCGCGGCGTCCAGCAGTTCGTCGACCGCTCCGGGGTCGGAGGGCCTGAGCCTGTAGATCCATCCGTCCCCGTAGGGGTCCTCGTTGACCAGACCGGGCTCCTCGACGAGCGCCTCGTTCACCGCGACGACCTCGCCCGCCACGGAGGCGTAGAGGTCGTTGTAGGCCTTGACCGACTCCACTCCCCCGGCCGTGCCGCCGACCTGTACCTCGTCCCCGATCTCGGGGAGCTCCACGAGGACGATCTCGCTGAGCAGCTCCTGCCCGTGGGCGGTCAGGCCGGTCGTCACGGTGTCTCCGTCCGCGCGCACCCAGAGGTGGTCGTCGGTGTAGCGCAGGTTCTCGGGCAGCTGGGACACAGGGGTTCTCCTCGTCGGTGCGGCTGGCATGCCACTCCATGCTTGCGCACCGTGGGAGATCGCGTGGTCGCTTCGGGTGATCGTCTCACTCCGCCGGGCGATTCCCGGAGAGGAACTGCTCGACGGCGGTCTCCACGAGTGCGTCGAGCATGTCCGGTCCGACGAAGTTGCCGTTGATGATCGAGGCGATGCCCTGGAGGGTCGCGAACAGGACGAGCCCGATCCGCTCGGGGTCGCCCGCCCGGAGCGCCCCCTCGTCCTGCCCCTGTTCGATCAGGTCGGCCATCAGGCCGAACGGCGCCTCGGCCGCCTCGATGACCCGCGTCGCCCCCGGCCGGTGCTTGCTGGAGTACATCAGTTCCAGGAGCGCGGCGTTCTCGGTCGCGAAGCGGGTGTAGGCCGTCGTCGCGCCCCGCACGCGCGCCGGGAAGTCCTCCCCCGCGCCCGCCAGAGCGGTGCGCAGCGCCGTGTCCAGCTGGGCGAACCCGGATTCGGCGAGCGCGTCCAGCAGCGCCTGCCGGTCGGAGAAGTGCCTGCGCGGCGCGGCGTGGCTGACGCCCACCTCCCGGGCGAGGTCGCGCAGCGACAGCTGGTCCGCGCCGCGCTCCCGGAGGCAGCGATCGGCCGCGTCGAGCAGGACGGCCCGGAGGTTTCCGTGGTGGTAGGGCCGCTCTTCGTTGGGGTCTGACATGGGACCCGAGTCTAGCAGGCCATGTTTTCGTTGACTACTTTGTTTTCACTGACTACTTTGTAGCCCATGGCAACATTCTCTGCTTCGGACATCCCTTCCATGGCGGGGCGCACGGTCGTGGTCACCGGCGCGAACAGCGGCATCGGCCGGGCGGCCGCCCGCCTCCTCGCGGCCAGGGGCGCACGCGTGGTGCTCGCCGTGCGCACCGCCACCAAGGGGCGCGACGCCGCCGACGCGATGACGGGCGACGTCGAGGTCCGGCGGCTCGACCTCGCCGACCTCGCCTCGGTCCGCTCCTTCGCCGAGGACCTCACCGAGCCCGTCGACGTGCTGGTCAACAACGCGGGGGTGATGTTCCCTCCGCTCACACGCACCGCCGACGGCTTCGAGCTGCAGTTCGGGACCAACCACCTCGGACACTTCGCGCTCACGAACCTGCTGCTGCCGCGCCTGCGGGGCCGGGTCGTCACGGTCTCGTCCAACGGCCACAAGGCGGGCGCGATCGACTTCGAGGACCTCAACTGGGAGCGCAAGCCGTACCGGGCGACGGCCGCGTACGCGCAGTCCAAACTGGCCAACCTCCTGTTCACCTCGGAACTCCAGAGGCTGCTCACCCGGGCCGGCTCCCCGGTGACCGCCACCGCCGCGCACCCCGGCCTGGCGGCCACGAACCTGTTGAAGACCGACCCGCGGCGGCGTGTGCGCCACCTCGTGGAGCAGGCCGTGGTCCGCTTCCTGGCGCAGAGCGACGAGGACGGGGCCCTGCCGACGCTGTACGCGGCCGTGGCGGAGGTCCCGGGCGACAGCTACGCGGGGCCGGGCGGGTTCCTGGAGGGGCGCGGGGCACCGGAGCTGGTCGGCCGCTCGGCGAGGGCGCGGGACGCCGAGGTCGCGCGACGCCTGTGGGAGGCCTCCGAAACCCTGACGGGGGTGGCCTTCCCCCGACTCCTGCTGCCCGGCGCCTGAACCGGGGCGGGTGCGCCGGAGGCGTCCCCGGCCGGCGCGCGGCCACCGGCGTACCGGTCGCGGCACCGCGCGCGGCCCACCTGTACGCAGTGGGCCGCGCGCCCAGGAGACGGGCCGGTCAGGGGTTGGCGTACATCTGCACGACGACGCGGTCGAAGCGGCGCGCCTCGAGGTCCTGGCGGGGGATGGTCCAGTACAGGATCCCCATCGGGACCCCGACCCACTGCGCGAGCAGGACCCAGTCCCCGGGGCCCGGCCATTGCCCGTCCTCCTCCGAGTACGCCGAGGCGGGCGCCGGGTCCCCGTAGCCGTCGAAGTCCGCGGCGTAGCCACCGATCTGCCACTCGCCTCCCTCGTCGGACTGCTCGGACCAGACCTCCTGCAGCGTCTCCGCGTGGGGGTGCAGGGCGAGGGCCTCGTCCCCGACAGGGCAGGAGGGCAGTCCCACGCCGGGGGTCAGCCGCAGGTCGCCGGTGCGCCGCAGCTCGTCGTCCAGGGCCTCGGGGGAGTCGTACTCGTAGGGCTCGTAGTCGAGCGAGACCTCCCGTTCCTCGACCGGGGTTCCCGCCGGGACGTACACGGCGCCGCCCGGCAGGAGCTCTTCGTCCAGCTCGACGTTCGCGAACAGGAGTACGTGGCCGTCGGGCGGGAGCGGGAGGTCGGTGGCGCCCGGCGGGATCGCCGCCAGGTCGAGCGTCGCGATGAGCTGGTACTCGTAGGAGTTGTCGGGGCCCCACACCGTGGCCGGGGTAGGCACGTCCGGCGGGAGCATCAGCGGACCGCCGAGCCGGCCGACGGCCGGGCCGGAGCCGTCGCGCGCAGTCCGCAGCTTCGGGCGGGCCAGCCCGAGCCACCGGTCCACGTCGTCCGCCGGAACCCCCTTGTCCAGCGCCTGCTCCCGGAACCGGTCCAGCCACCACAGCGTCGACGCGGGCAGGGCCCTCACCGCCGGGGACAGCACCCCCGCGCCGAACTCCCAGCCGGGCTCCGGCGCCACCGCTCCCGGCTCGCCCAGCCCCGCGAGCCACTCCGCGGCGGACGAGCGGGTCCCCGCGTCGGCGTCCGACAGCGCGGCCGTCGCCGCCGCCCGGGCGACCGGGTGGTCGCCGAGCACCCGCCGGGCCGGCAGGCGGTGGCGGTTCGCACCGAGCGCGAGCGAGGTCAGGCGCGGGACCAGGGCTTCGGGTGCGGCGGGGAACCGTTCGAGGATCGTCAGGATCATCGTCGTCGTGTCGACGGCGGACTGGTCCGGGTGCCGCTTTCCGTCGCCGCCGTCGAGGTACTCGTCCGCGAGGTCGAGGCGCTCGGCGAAGAGGGGCCACCAGCGCTCGGCGTCCTCAGGTGTCAGGAAGGCGCCGATCTTTCGGCGGGCGTGGGTCGTGCGGGTGACCAGGAGCGCGGCGGCCCGCCGGTCCGCGTCGGGCATCCCGGCGGCACGGTACGCGTCCCGCAGGGCGCGGACGTCGGGCATCAGCGAAAGCCGCCCCTCGACACCGTGCCAGGAACGGTCGTCTCCGCCGGGACCGTCGGCCCCCAGGGCCCGCAGTTCCTCCGCGAGGTCCGCGTCCTGGGGCGCGGCGACGGGCGGCACGGGGACGACGGCCTCCGCCGCTCTCAGCACCCGTACGCGGTACACGACCCGGCGCAGCAGCTGCTCGCGTTCCGGGTCCTCCGGCCCGTCGCCGCCTTCGGCCAGGGCCTCCTCGATCGCCACGACACCGCCGTCGAGGTCGGCCAGGCGGGCCAGGGGGTCCGACAGGCGGTCCGGCGACGCGGTCCGCAGGTGCTGTCGCAGCAGGGCCACCTGCCGTGGCCCGTCGAGCCGGGACAGGGTGTCCAGCGCCTCCGTGCGGACGCCCGCGTCGGCGTCGGCCGCCAGCTCGGCGGCGAGTGCCGCGTGCGCTTCCGGTCTGCGCGCGCACAGGCGCAGCACAGACCTCCGGTTGTGGTCCGCGAGCCCGGTGGCGACGTCCGCGAGCTCGTCGGCGTACCGGGCGAGGAACGCGATGCCCGCGTCGCTCTCCAGAAGCTGGTGCCGACGGTGCGCCCAATGGCGTGAGTCCGCGTACAGCAGCGCCGACAGGGTGGCGTGCACGGGGGTCCGGCCGGGGGCGTCGCCGGCCCGGGCGACCTCGGTGAGGAAGCGGGGGTCCCACCGCCGCTGGACGTCCTCGGCGTCGGCCCCGGCGGCGCCGTACGCACGGGTCACGTCGTCGGCCAGCACGAGGAGCCACGACGGCTCCCCGGAGGCCGGGGTCCTGTCGCCGGCGGCGTGCAGCACCTGCCCGAACCGGGCGAGGACGTCGGCCTGCGCGGTCCGGTAGACCGTGAGCCGTGCGGCCTCGGCGTCCTGCGGCGACCAGCCGGGATGCAGGTCGGTGACGGCCCTCACCCGCGCGGCCGACCAGGTGACGTCCGGCTTGGCGATCATGTCGGCGCCGGTCGGCCGCTCACGCAGCGCCGCCAGGACCTCCGGACCGGTACCGCGCAGTACGTGCTCGGCCACCGGCTCGAAGACCTCCGACACCCGCAACGGCGCGAGGCAGTCCCGCACCGCTGCCGTCACCCGGGGCGAGCTGTCCGCACCGGCACCCGAATCGGCCATTTCTGCTTCGGATATGTGCATGTCGGCAGTTTAGGAACAGGGCGTGACATTAGCGTTCGTCACCGCGAACCGTCCGAGGTCGGCCGGATGCCGTTTCCCGCGCCACCTGCACGAACACCGGGACGACCGCTTCCGCGCCTTCGCCCGCATCGCCCGCACACTGATCTGCTACCGCCGATTCGACAAGGGGGATGAACTCTAAACTGGCCGGATAATCCCCACGACGGAACGGACCCCTCCATGACCGGCTACGTCCAGGTGTCCACGGCGACCGAGACCCGCGAGCAGGCGGTGGACCTGGCGAAATCCCTCGTAACGGCCAAGCTCGCGGCCGGCGCGCAGATCGTCGGGCCCGTCACGTCGGTGTTCTGGCACCTGGGCGAGTTCGGCGCCGGGCAGGAGTGGCAGCTCCTGCTGAAGGCGCGCGCGGACCGGTACCCGCAGATCGAGGCGCACCTGGTCGAGCACCACCCGTGGACGAACCCCGAGGTCGTCGCGACCGCGATCGTGGCGGGCTCCCCGGACTACCTGCGCTGGATCGGAACCACGACGGAGCCCGACCCCGCCTAGCAGGTACGGGCCGACTCCAGCGCCTCGGCGACCTCGGGCGCCGGCCGGTCGGGGCCGTCGGCTCCGGAACCCTAGCTGACGTACTCGGCGCGCACCGCGTAGATGGCGGCCTCGGTGCGGGAGTGCACCTGCAGCTTCTCCAGGATGTTGCGCACGTGGTTCTTCACCGTGTTCTCGGTGATGAACAGCCGTTCCCCGATCTCACGGTTGTTGAGCGACCGGGCGAGCAGCTTGAGGACCTCGGTCTCGCGCGGGGTCAGGTCGGGGATGGCGGGGGCGGACGGCGGGGTGGCCTCCTGCTTGGCCAGCTCCGCGAACTCCCCGATGAGCTTGTTGGCCATCCGCGGGTTGATGAACGACTGGCCGTCCGCGATGGCGCGCACGGCGCGCGCGATGTCGGTGACCGCGATCTCCTTGAGGAGGTACCCGGTGGCGCCGGCCTTGAGGGCGTCGAACAGGTCCGAGTTCTCGTCGCTCATGGTGAGCATGATGAACTTGGTCCTCGGGGCGGCCTGCCGGATCTGTGAGCAGGCGTCGATGCCGTTGGAACCGGGCATCCACACGTCCATCAGGACGACGTCGGGGCGTACCCCCGCGGCGAGCCGGACGGCCTCCGACCCCCGTCCGGCCTCACCGACGACGTTGATGTCCTCCTCCTCGTCCAGGACCGAGACAAGACCGCGGCGGAACAGCGCGTGGTCGTCCACGACCATGACGCGGATGGGCGCGGAAGGGGTGGAGGGTTCGTCGATCGGGAGAGGTATTTCGGCGGGAGTGGGGGGGTGGGGGCTCACAGGCGGGCCTTTCTTCTGTCAGACAGCCGCCGGAAGTTACCTTCCGGGCATTCGGACATTTCCCCCGAAAGGGGCAAGGGTTTTCATCAGTCCTCGCAGAAAGGGCTTTCGAGGATCGAAGCCCCGGGGCGGTGCGGGTGATTGCCGTACGTGCAGGTCCAGCCGGTGACCAGAGGCGCGAAAGGAGATCGGGAGAAATGGAGACCCATCGATTCCTCCTGGTGGGCGGTGTGTCTCATCTTCTCACGAGTGGCGCGGGTGTGGGCGACATCGGAGGTTGTCCGCGTTCCCCCGGGGAAGGCGGATCCGCCATTGGCCGTGGTCATCGGCCGGAGTGGTTGTTCCGAGCACGTCGAAGGACGCTCGGCCGTGGCGGTGCACCCTCCCGTGGGTTAACCGATCTCCTAAACATGGGAACCGCCCCCTGCCCAGGCAGACGGCAGGGTGCGGTTCTTCGCGTGTGTGAGGGTGGTACTACCAGCTGCGCATCGCGTTCAGCAGCGCGGTCCATTCGGGAGCGGGGACGTCGAGTTGTCCCAACTCTCGGTTCTGGGTGTCACGCACGCCCGTGACCACACCCTCGCAAACCTCGACGCAGTGCCCGGTGTTACCGCTGTAGCTGGACTTGTGCCACTCGTGGGTCACGTGCCTTCTCCTCCTAGCGATGCGATGAATCGCAAGCTCTCGACCGGCGACAGTGAGACGCCGCGCAGGTCTCCGAACTGCTCAACGCAGTTTGCCACGACCCCCGGGTCCGTGATCACCTGCCCCGAGCCTGGAGTCTCGGCGTACACAAGAGACTCCGCATGCGCCATGTTCAGTATGACCAGTGGGCCGTTCATGGCGCTATGGGCACCCCTCGCGAAGGGGAGGACTTGGATCTGCACCCGGGGCTTGCAGGCAACCGCGAGCAAGGCCCTTAACTGTTCCTCCATGACCTGCTCTCCACCCACTGGACGGCGAAGGGCCGCTTCATCGATGACGAACAGAGTCAGGGGTGGCGCGTTCTGGTTGAGGATCTTCTGTCGCTCAAAACGTGCCGTAATCACCTGATCCTTCTCATGTTGCAGCAGGGGTGGGAATGCGGCGTCAACCAAGGCACAGGCGTAGCCTTTCGTCTGGAGCAGACCAGGCACAGCCTGAGGATGAAACTCGTAGATGACCTGCGCCTTTGCTTCGAGTTCCACAAATTCCTGCAGCCACCACGGTTGAGTCTGGCGCGCCCCGGGCCACAGGTTTCGTAGGCTCCCGTGGCACTCCAGAGCCACATCAGTCAGTTCAGCGAACTGCTTCGACGGCTTGCGGACTCCACGCTCCACCGCTCCGACCTGCTGTTTCGAAACCCCAATCCGGTCACCTAGTTCCTTCTGCGACATGTCAGACAATTCCCTCAGACGCTTGAGTTCATTGCCGAATTGCTTGATTGCAGCATGTTCAGCGGAGCTTCTCTTGACGGTCATGACTACATGAAACCACTAGTAGCTACAGTCGAGAAGGCTGAGAAGAACTTCGGATTCAATATCCGACCACATCTAGAAGGGCTATCCCCAGTTCAGGCATGGTGGGAATCGGATAGGACACCGGCCACACAAGAACGTGGCTGGAGTACATGACCACACGAAGGCATCAAAAAGCTCCGGCGACCGAAGTGAGAGAGCGGTCGCCGGAGCTGATGTCCCACCCCGAAAGCCCCGAGGTGCAACAAATGCAGCCTACCGCCCCTCCCCCCGCACTTCCACGCCGCCTGTGCGGAACCCCCACAACATCGGGCATCCTCATCGGCCCCCACCCCAGCCACGTCAAGGCCGCCCGCCAGTGGGCCGCCCACGCCACCCGCTCCCGCCCCGGCCTGACCGACCCCCTCACCCTCACGGTGTCCGAGCTGACCGCCAACGCCCTGCGCCACACCGCCTCCGGCCTGCCCGGCGGCACCGTGCGCATCGAGATCCACCGCACCCGCCGCCACCTCGAACTCCACGTCACCGACAACGGCCCCACCCCCGGAACCGCACCCACACTCCCCGCCGTCCCCGACCCCGGACCCCTGCGCGTCGGCGGCAACGGCCTACGGCTGGTCGAGGCCGTGTGCGCCTACTGGGACTGGACCCAGGCCCCCTGCGGAGCGATCACCGTCC
>NZ_JBSHDN010000053.1:0-34882 GCF_053616335.1 Nocardiopsis sp. NPDC055824 | reverse complement strand
GTGCGCGGTGGACGCGCACCGCCCCCGGCGCGGTTCCGGGAGTGTGTCGGCCCCGGGGACGGAGCGGCTACGGCTTCCTGCCCCCGCAGCTCCAGCAGGAGTGGTCGCCGTCGGAGTTGCTGCTGCCGCACAGTCGGCAGTCCCAGTCCCAGACGGTGCCGCTGATCCTGAACGTCGCCACGGCACGCTTGAGCACCAGGTACATGGGCATGTCCTCAGGGGGTCGGAGAATTTCACACTTCATGTTCGGTGCCCGGATTAGGCCTACTTTGAACCTTCCTAAACGGTCACACGGAGATATTCGTCGACTATCGGGCGTAGCCGTTCGGTCCGAAGGCGGCCGAACCCGGCCCCTCCGCCCGGGCGCGGATGCGCCGGGGGCCGCCATCCCCTACCGTTGGGGGCGAATCACCCTTCCCGTACCGCGATCCACACGTGTCCTGGAGTGAACACGATGTGTCAGTGGGGATGTCCCCTTTCGCGTACGGAGTGGTGGCGGAGTGCATTCTGCGCCATTGAGTCACACGAGCGTAACGATTCACGCCCCGTGTCCGGACGAATGCGGCCACGGGCGTGGAACCCTGCGCCCTCCCCCCTCCGCTGGTGGACCATGGTGGTCCGTGCCCGACCGGGTCCCGTCGGTGCCCTGCGGCGCGGGCCGTGCCGCCCGCCCAGCTCCACCACCGGAACAGACCCCGGCGCGGCCACTAGAATGAGCCGATCGGAACGTTCCCGGGGTGACCGCGCCTGAACGCGGGTGTGACGTCCGAGACGACATGAGGATGAGTCATACGTGAACGGAAAACGCGCTTCAGGCGACGGCTCCGAGAGCGCGCTCGCGGGGGCGTTCTCCCACGCCCCGGAGCCCATGGTGCTGGCCACGGCCGACGGCGCGATCCTGCACGCCAACCACGCCTTCACCGAGCTCTTCGGACGCGGGGAGTCCGACCTCGCCGGACTGGTGTGGCACGACCTCCTCGACGGTGACGACGTCCGGCGCGGCGCCCGTGCCCACGCCGAGGCGGCCGCCGGGAACCGGGGCCGCCGCTCCCGCCTGCACCTGGGCGTCACGGACAAGGGGTCCCGCCTGGTCGAGGTCGAACTGCGCCCCCTCCCCGGGCCGGGCGGGGAGGGTTCCGCGGGGGAGGACCGCCGCGTCGTCGTCCTGATGCACGTGCTCTCCACCGAGGAGGCCGACCTGCGGGTCGTGGGCGAACTCCGCACCGACAACTCCGACTCCGTGCTGTGGAGCCTGGAACTGGGCAGCGGCCGCCTGCGCGAGCTCTTCGGCCCCACCCCGCTCGGCGCCCTCCTGGCCGGGAACGACCGGGAGCTCGAGCGCATCCTCGAACGGGTCCACCCCGACGACATCGCCCGCGTCCGCGACGCCATGTCCGCCTCCTTCACCGGACGCGACTACGAGCAGCGCTTCCGCGTCTTCGACCGGCTCGGGGACGAGCGCTCGCTGCACGTGCGCGCCCGCTACGTCCCCGGAGACCCCGACCGGCTCGTCGGCATCGTCGACGACGTCACCGAGCACGTCCAGCTGGTCCGCCGCCTCGCCGACCGCCGCCGCACCGAGGCCGAGCACGGCCGCCTCGTCACCGAGCTGTCCTCCAAGCTCGTCTCGGCCACCACGGTCGACAAGGTCATGGACCTGCTCAGCGAGGAGTTCCTGCCGATCTTCGGCGGGGTCCAGGCCATCGCCCTGTACGTCGAGGGCGGCGTGCTGCGCGGGTCGCCCGGCGCGCGCACCCGGGGCGGCAACATCGACCAGATAGACGGCCGCCGCGCCGACGACACCGACTTCCCCATGGGAGCGGTCATCCAGGACCGCCAGCCCCGCTTCTTCGAGAGCCGCGCGGAGATCATCAGCCGCTTCCCCGCGGCCGTCGAGCTCATGCGCCAGGTGCGCGGCCAGGCCTGGGCGACCGTGCCCATCTTCGGGGACGGCAAGGTCGCCCTCGGCGTCTGGCAGATGGTCTGGGACCGCCCCCACCACGCCAGCCGCGACGAGCGCGCGCTCATGCTCACCTTCGCCGGGCTCGCCGGCCAGGCACTCCAGCGCATCAAGGCCCAGCAGGCCGAACTGGAACTGGCCGACGCCGTCCAGCGCCGCATGCTGCCCCGCCAGGTGGCGAGCTTCCCCGACATGGACATCGCCACCAAGTACCTGCCCTCCCGGGCGGACTGGCGGATCTGCGGCGACTTCTACGACGTCATCGAACTCCCCGACAACAAGGTCGGGCTGCTCGTGGGCGACGTGCAGGGACACGGGGTCGAGGCCGCCGCGGCCATGGGCCAGATCCGCGTGGCCTTCCGTGCCTACGCCACCAACCAGTCCGACCCCGGGGTCGTCCTCGGGGAGACCAACCGGCTCCTCACCGAGACCGGCGAGATCGTCTTCGCCACCTGCGGCTACCTGGTGGTCGACCGCGAGAGCGGCGTCATGCAGGCGGCCTGGGCCGGGCAGCCGCCCGTCGTCCTGGCCTCCGGGAGCGGCTACGAGCTGTGGGAGCCCGAGACCGGCCCGCCCCTGGGTGTGCTCGCCGACACCGAGTACGCCGTCACCACCCGCATGCTCCCGCCCGGCAGCACGCTGCTGCTGTGCTCCGACGGCCTGGTGGAGAGCTCGGAACTCCCCATGGGCGACGGCCTCGCCCAGGTCGGCGAAGCCCTCGCCGCGCACTACGAGAACCCCGGGGAGGCCGCGCACGTCATCGCCGAGATGGCCCCGGCCGGACGCGGCGACGACATCGCCCTGCTCATCACCCGGATGACCCCCGTCCCCGCGGAGCCCGCGCCGGACGCCCCCGCGACGACCACCTCCGCGACGCCCGCGCCCTGAGCGCCCGGGCACGGCCGCCGGGCGCACGCCCCGTCCGCCGGACCGAACGGTCCCCGGCCAGCCCTACCCTGGGCAGGTGTCCGAAACACTGTTCGACGATGCCGGGGCGGAAGCCGCCAAGGGGCAGGAACCGCTCGCCGTGCGCATGCGGCCGCGCACCCTCGACGAGGTCGTGGGCCAGCGCCACCTCCTGGGCGGGGGCAGTCCGCTGCGCCGCCTGGTCGAGGACGACGCGCCCATGTCCGTCTTCCTGTGGGGCCCGCCGGGAACCGGCAAGACCACCCTGGCCACGGTCGTCAGCAGGGTCACCAAGCGGCGGTTCGTGGAGCTGTCGGCGGTCAACGCCGGGGTGAAGGACGTACGCGCGGTCGTGGACGAGGCCAAGCGCCGGATGGGCATGCACGGCACGCGCACCCTCCTGTTCGTCGACGAGGTCCACCGGTTCAACAAGACGCAGCAGGACGCGCTCCTGCCCGCCGTGGAGAACCGGTGGGTGAGCTTCATCGGGGCGACCACCGAGAACCCCTTCTTCTCCGTGGTCAGCCCGCTGCTGTCCCGCTCCCTCCTGCTCTCCCTGGAGTCGCTGGACGACGACGACATCCGCGCCCTGGTGGACCGGGCGCTGACGGACGAGCGCGGTCTGGGCGGCCGGTACGCCATGTCCGACGAGGCCACCGACCACCTCGTCCGCCTGGCCGGCGGGGACGGGCGCCGCTCCCTGACCTACCTGGAGGCGGCCGCCCTGGTGGCCGGGCCCTCCCCCTCCGGCGGGCCCCCGGCCGGGGAGGGGGCGCCCTCCCCGGAGGACGGCTCCGACGCGGCGGGGTCCGGCGCCGGACCGGTGACCATCACCGCCGAGGACGTCGAGCGGGCCGTCGACCGGCACGCCGTGCGCTACGACCGCTCCGGCGACCAGCACTACGACGTCATCAGCGCGTTCATCAAGAGCATGCGCGGCTCGGACCCCGACGCCGCCCTGCACTACCTCGCCCGGATGATCGAGGCGGGGGAGGACCCGCGGTTCCTCGCGCGCAGGATCGTCGTGCACGCGAGCGAGGACGTCGGCATGGCCGATCCCACCGCCCTCCAGACGGCCGTGGCGGCGGCCCAGGCGGTGGAGCTCATCGGGATGCCCGAGGCGCGCATCAACCTCGCCCAGGCCGTCATCCACATCAGCCTGGCGCCCAAGTCCAACGCCGTCATCAGCGCGATCGACGCGGCCATGGCCGACGTGCGGGCGGGCCGCGCCGGACCGGTGCCCCCGCACCTGCGGGACGGGCACTACAAGGGCGCGGCCGAACTCGGCCACGGCAAGGGCTACCGCTACGCCCACGACTTCCCCGGCGGGGTGGCCCCCCAGCAGCACGCCCCCGAGGGGCTCACCGAGCGCGAGTACTACAGGCCCACCCGGCACGGGGCGGAGCGCAGGTTCTCCGAGGTGCTCGAGCGCATCAGGGGAGTGCTCAAGAGCGGGGGGTAGAGGGGGCGGGCCCGCCCCCGCGTCCGGCCCCGTGCGGCAGGGCCGGGGGCAAGGGATCCGACCCCGCCCGGCCGACGGCGGGGACGAGCGCTTCCACCGCCCCCGCGTCCGGCCGGAGGGCCGGCGCCCGCTACCCGGTGGAACGGGCGGCAGGAGGCGCACACGGGGCGGTCGCACCGCGACGGCCCCACCGGTCCCACGGCGCGCGCCGCGGGCCTCCCGCGTCCCCGACCGCTCAGGCCGGTCCGTCTAGTCGGTGTACAACTCCGTGATCTGCACGATCTCCCGTGGCCCCCCGTCCGGCTCCCCCTCGGCGAAGGTCACCTCCACGATCACGACCGGGCCCCACGACAGGTAGTCGACGAAGTCGCTCCCGGTCAGCTCCCAGGTGCCGCGCCCCTCCTCGTCGAGGAACACGTGGTCGGGGGCGGCGCAGAACTTCGCGCACAGCACCTCGGCCTCGGGCGCGATCGTCGCCTGCCCGGGGTCGCCGGCCTCGTCCCACTGCTCCGCCCACGCCGAGTGGCTGGGTATGCCCTGGCCGCGGACCGGCTCGTCGTCCCGGTCCACCGGGGTGTAGACCCACGGCCCCTCCGCCAGGTCCTCCTGCTCGGCCGGGTCGAACCGCACCACCAGGGTCCGCGGCTCCTCGTCGGCCGCCGGGCTCTCCGCCGCCGGGTCCTCCTCCGACGCGTCCGCGACGAGGGCCTCCCCGTCCGAGGGGCCCAACAGGCGGGACACCCCCCACACGCCGGCGCCGACCAGCGCGAGCGCGATCACCGCGCTCCCGGCGACCAGCAGAGCCTTCGTGGGGCGCCGGTTGGACATCCGCCCCTCCAGGCGGATCACCTCCGGCACCCGCGCGGGCGGTTCCACGGCGTGCCACTCGCGCTCCAGGATGCGCGCCAGGTCGTCACGGCCCGCCGGGGCGCCCCCGGAGGGGGAGGCCTCGCCGCCGTGCTCGGAGTGCCACACCGCGATGACCGCCCCGATGACCTCGCGCAGAACGGGGCGCCCGCCGGGGTCGGGGGCCAGGGCCCTGCCCACCACGGGCTGGAGGCCCCGGGCGAGCCCGCCCAGGTCGAAGTCCCCGTTCGCGGCGCGCTCGGCGATCTCCTCGGGCTCCCCGGGGCCGAAGGGCAGCCGCCCCGTCCCGGCGAACGCCACGACCGCCCCCCAGGCGAACACGTCGGACGCGGGCGTGGCCTCACCGCCCCGGAACCGCTCGGGGCTCAGCCAGGTCGCGCCCAGCCCGCGCATCCGGTCGGGGGAGGCGGCGACGGCGCACTCCATGATGTGCGGACCGTGCGACTCCAGCAGGACCTCGCTGGGGCGCAGCGACCCGTGCGCCACCCCCCGCGCGTGCAGGACGGACAGGCCCTCGGCCAGACCGGTGGCCAGCGCGATGAGCTTGCCCGTGCCGAGCCCGCCGCGTTTCGTGACGTAGTGTGACAGCCGCTCGCCCGCCAGGTAGGGCATGGCCAGCCACGGCGGGTTGGCGTCGGTGTCGAAGGCCGAGGGCACGACGACGCGCTTGGAATTCACGTTGGACAGGGCGCGCAGGCGGCGCTCCAGGGCCGGGTAGGCGTCCGGTGAGTCCAACTCGGGGGACCTGAGCACCTTCACGGCGACCAGCCGGTCGCCGGCGGCGGACGACGCCACGTCGACGGCCGCGTAGACGGTTCCGGTGGCCCCCTGGCCGAGCCGCCCGAGGACGAGGTAGGGGCCGATCCGCGAGGGGTCGTCCGGATAGAGGGGGGCGAGGTCCGGCGGTACCAGTACGGAGATCTCTCGGGGAGAACGAGGGCTCATGGGTGTCCTGTCGACGCTTCAGGGGCAGGCGGGAAGCCGAGTGTCCGGACATCGTAGTGAAGTTCCCGCCCCCCGGTGATTCTCCGGCAGGGCCGCCCCCGCGTCGATCCCCGCGTCCTGCACCGGCCACCGCGGGAGGGGTGAGGAGCGATACGTGACCCCTGACACCCCACACGACACGGGGGCGCGCCCGCGCGCCCGCCTCCGTGACGCGATAGGGTCGGCCGAAACCGGCCCGGCCCGTACGTGGAGGCCCGGTTCACCACTCGGGGGGCCCGACCTGGCGCAGTCACCGGCCCCCCGCACACCGGCCCCCCAGCCCCGACGCGCGAGCGAGGGGGCCGCCGCACACTTGAAGTACACCTCTATCTGCTCACGGAGCCCGCATGCTTACCGGAGGAGAGGTCGCCGCGCTCGTCGCCGCGGTGGTCTGGGCGGTGCTGGCCACGTTCATGTGCGTGGCGCTCGTCAAACTGATCAAGCTCATCAACGAGGCGACCAAGGTCGTCTCGGACCTGGGGGACCGCACCCCGCCGCTCCTGGACGACGTCGCGTCCACCGTGGAGCGCACCAACACCTCGCTCGAACGGGTCGAGGAGATCACCGCCAACGTGCAGGCGTCCTCGGAGGACGTCTCCACCATGACGGCACTGACCCGCTCGGTGGTCACCGGCCCCCTGGTGCGGGTCGCCTCGCTCTCCTACGGGGTGCGCCGCGTGCTCGGCCGGCGCCGGGCGCTGGCCGTGGTCCGGGGCCGCAGAAGGAAGGCGAACCGGTGATCGGCAAGCTGTTCTACCTCGCCGCGGGCGCCGCCATCGGCGGCTACGCGGTCCACCGCCTCAACCGCGCCAGGCGCTCGCTCACCCCCGGCGGGATCGCCGAGCGGATGGAGGGCCGCGTCACCGAGTACCGGGGCGCCCTCCGCGAGTTCAACGACGACCTCGCGGACGCCGTCCGCGAACAGGAGGAGGAACTCCTCCGCCGGTACGCCCCCGCCCGTGAGCGTGCCCTGCCCGCGTCCCGCCGCCGACCGGCGCGGGAGCTCCCCGGGGAGCCCGGGGAATAGGTCCGGTGCCGCGCTCCGCCCCGCGTTCGCGCAGCGGCCCGGCCCCGTGACCGCCGTCCGCGGGACCGGACCCGTGTCGCGGCCCTCCTGCCACGCGGTCCGCCCCGGGCGCGGGGAAGCACGGGGCCCGGCGGTGGTCAGCGGCGATAGCCTTGGAACAACCAGGCCGCCGCCGTTGTCGTCACCAGGACGGGTCCCCGGCGGCCACCCGTAAACCACGCGCGCCGGCCGGCGGGTCCCCCTACCATGGGCCACCACCGACCACGCGTCAGACGGTCCCGCGCAGGGACGACCCGTCGCCCCCGGCGGCGGAGCCGAGCACAGGAGGGCATCAATGGAGACGGCAGAGATCGCGCGCCGCTTCCTCAGTTTCTTCGAGAAGAACGGACACACCGTGGTGCCCTCGGCAAGCCTCATCGCCGAAGACCCCACGCTGCTGCTGGTCCCCGCAGGCATGGTCCCGTTCAAGCCCTTCTTCCTGGGTCAGCGCACGCCCCCCTACGCCACGGCCACCAGCGTCCAGAAGTGCATCCGCACCAAGGACATCGAGGAGGTCGGCAAGACCTCCCGGCACGCGACCTTCTTCCAGATGCTCGGGAACTTCTCCTTCGGGGCCTACTTCAAGGAGCAGGCGATCCCGCTGGCGTGGGAGCTCGTCACCACCCCGGTGGAGGACGGCGGCTTCGGCATCGACCCGGAGAAGCTGTGGGTGACCGTCTACCTCGACGACGACGAGGCCGAGCAGATCTGGCGCGAGAAGGTCGGGGTGCGCCCCGAGCGCATCCAGCGCATGGGGATGGAGGAGAACTACTGGTCGATGGGGGTCCCCGGACCCTGCGGCCCGTGCTCCGAGATCTTCTACGACCGGGGGCCCGAGTTCGGCTCCGAGGGCGGTCCCGAGGCGGACGAGAACCGCTACATCGAGATCTGGAACCTCGTCTTCATGCAGTACGAGCGGGGTGAGGGCGGCGACAAGACCGGCTTCCCGATCCTCGGCGACCTGCCCAAGAAGAACATCGACACCGGCCTGGGCCTCGAGCGCCTCGCGGCGGTCCTCCAGGGCGTCGATAACATCTACGAGACCGACATCATGGGCCGCGTCCTGCACCGGGCGGCGGAGCTGACCGGCACGCGCTACGGCGACAAGCACGAGCAGGACGTCATGCTCCGCGTGGTCGCCGACCACGTGCGCAGCGCCGTCATGCTCGTCGCCGACGGCGTCAAGCCCGGCAACGAGAAGGCCGGGTACGTCCTGCGCCGCATCCTGCGCCGCTCCATCCGCAACCTGCGCCTGCTGTCGGGCGACGACGCCTTCCTCCTGCACGAGCTGACCGAGGTCAGCATCGACGCGATGAAGGACATCTACCCCGACCTGCTCGACAAGGCCGACGTCGTCCACGGTGTGATCGACACCGAGGAGAGGAACTTCGCCGACACCCTGCGCGCGGGCACCGCGCTGTTCGGCCGGGCGGCCGAGCGCACCCGCCAGGCGGGCGGCACCACCTTCTCCGGGTCGGACGCCTTCCAGCTCCACGACACCTACGGCTTCCCGATCGACCTCACGCTGGAGATGGCCGACGAGCAGGGCCTGACGGTGGACGAGGCCTCCTTCCGCGAGCTGATGCAGAAGCAGAAGGACACCGCCAAGGCGGACGCGAAGGCGAAGAAGCTCGGCAACGCCGACATCTCGCTGTACGCGCAGCTCCTGGAGGGGGCCGGGTCCACCGACTTCCTCGGCTACTCCGACGCCGAGAGCGAGTCGCACGTCAAGGGCATCGTCGTCGGCGGGGTCTCGGCGCCCGCGGCCCGCGCGGGGGAGAAGGTCGAGATCGTCCTGGACCGCACCCCGTTCTACGCCGAGAGCGGCGGCCAGCTCGCCGACACGGGCACGCTGACGGTGGACGGACGCGGCGTCGTGGACGTCGAGGACGTGCAGAAGCCGATCCCGGGCCTGTTCGTGCACCGCGGCACGGTCCGCTCCGGCGAGGTCGTCCTGGACGACGTGGTGCACGCGACCATCGACACGGGCCGCCGCCACGCGATCGAGCGCTCCCACTCGGCGACCCACCTCATCCACTCCGCGCTGCGCAACGCCCTCGGCCCGTCGGCGGGCCAGGCCGGTTCGGAGAACCGGCCCGGCCAGCTGCGGTTCGACTTCACCTCCGACACCGCGCTGGGCGGCGACCGCCTGGCCGAGGTCGAGGAGGAGGTCAACACGGTCCTGGCCGGCGACATCGCGGTGCGGACCGAGGAGAAGAGCCTGGAGGAGGCGCTGAAGATGGGCGCGCTCGCCATGTTCGGCGAGAAGTACGGCGACCGCGTGCGGGTCGTGGAGATGAGCGACTACTCCGTCGAGCTGTGCGGCGGCACCCACGTCCCCTCCACGGCCCGGCTCGGCATCGTGAAGCTCCTCGGCGAGTCCTCGATCGGCTCCGGTGTGCGCCGCGTCGAGGCGGCGGTGGGAGTGGACGCGTTCAAGCGCCTTTCCAAGGAGTCGGCGCTGGTCGGCCAGCTGTCCGAGCAGCTCAAGACGCCGCGCGAGCAGCTGCCCGAGCGCATCGACTCGATGGTCTCCCGACTGCGCGCCGCGGAGAAGGAGATCGAGAAGCTCCGGGCCGCCCAGGTGCTCCAGGCGGCCGGGTCCATCGCCGAGGGCGCCCGCCGCCACGGGGCGGCGCTGGTCGTCGCGGCCTCCGCCCCCGAGGGCGCGAGCGGCGACGACCTGCGCACGCTGGTCCTGGACGTGCGCGGCCGCCTGGGCGAGGAGGAGCCGGTGGTCGTGGCCATGACCGCCGTGCCCAAGGACCGCCCGGTCGTGGTGATCGCGACCAACAAGGCCGCGCAGAAGGCGGGCATCAAGGCGGGCGACCTGGTGGGCGTCGCGGCACGCGCGCTCGGCGGCGGTGGCGGCGGCAAGCCGGACATCGCGCAGGGCGGCGGCAGCGACCCGTCCAAGGTCGACGAGGCGCTGCGCGCCGT
Source organism: Nocardiopsis sp. NPDC055824 (assembly GCF_053616335.1). Taxonomy (NCBI): domain Bacteria; kingdom Bacillati; phylum Actinomycetota; class Actinomycetes; order Streptosporangiales; family Nocardiopsidaceae; genus Nocardiopsis; species Nocardiopsis sp. NPDC055824. The sequence continues at coordinate 24,697 of NZ_JBSHDN010000053.1, read as the reverse complement.
GGAGGCGCGCGTCGCCGGCGCCTAGGAGACGCGGGCCGAGCGGCCGGAGGGCATGACCGTGCCGCCCCGCGCGGAGGTCCCCCTGATTCCAGGGGACCACGCGCGGGGCGGCCGGGAAACCCCTCGGCCGCGCCTGTGGACGACCCCCGCCGCGTACCGGCTCCCCGCGCCGGCCGCAGTGCCCGCGCCGCCATCCGCACCGCACGGGCGCCAGTACCGCCCCCGGTCGTCCACGCGTGGCCCCGGGCGGCTCCGCCGTCCACGCGCCGCCCGCGGTTCCCTCGCCCGCGGCGCCCGCCGCCGGGGCCCGTCTCCGTGCCCCGCGCACCGGCTCGGGCCCGCCGCCGTACCGCGCACCGCGTCCCGGGCCCGCGGCAACCGCCGCCGTACCGCGCACCGTCCCGGCTCCGTTCCGCCGCCCCGTCCCGCCGCCCCGTCCCGCCGCCCCGTGACGGGGGCGCAGACGGGACACGACGGCGAAATCACGCATAGTCACATAGGCCTCTGTAATGTAACTCTTTGTGACTATGAGGATGGTCCCGCAAAAACAGGTTCCGATCGGCCCGGCCGTGGCGCTGCTCACGGCCCCGGACCCGGCCGCTCCGGCCGGAGCGGGGGCCCGACTCCCCGCCACCGCCGCCGAGGGCCGTGCCGCCGGCGCCGCCGACCGGCCCCGGCCCCGCTTCCGAACCCGTTCCGGGACCGGCTCCGGAACCCGGGTCCGCCCCAGCTCACCGGCCGCGTCCGGCACGTCGGAGACCGCTCCGCCGACCGTCGGGGGATCCCTCGTGGCGGTCCCGGACCCGGACCGTCCGGCCCCGCCGGCCTCCGGCGCCGCCACCGCCGGAAGCGGGACGTGCGAGGGGTCCACCCGTGGGTGAGCGCACAGGAGGGGGAGGGCCCCGGCGACCCGCAGCGCCCCGCGGCGGGACGAGTGTGATTTACACTCGAAGCGAACGCGCCCGACCCGAACCCCGTCGTGACCCCCTCGCACGGGACCGCCGGCACGGGCAGCGGCCCCGGACGCCCACGAGCGCCGCCGAGGCTGCGCACTGTCATCGAATCGGGCATACTGTGGCGCGTCACAGCCGATCACACGGCTGTCTGTGCGGAGCTTCCCGCAATCCAGCTGACGAACAGGACCACCGTGTTGAGGATTCCCCAGCAGCGGTGCCGTGCCGCCGACGGCACGGCCCGCCCGCGCATCAACCCCGGTCCGGGGAAGAGGTCCTCTTGAGGCACGGTGTGCGACTGGCCATCGACCCGGGCAACGCCCGCATCGGAGTGGCCGCCAGCGACCCCAGTGGTACTCTCGCGAGCCCGGTGGAGACCATCCCGCGCGGCCGGGGCGACAAGCAGCGCATCGCCCTGCTGGTCCTCGAGCGCGAGGCGCGGGAGGTCGTCGTGGGCTACCCGGCCTCGCTCTCGGGCGAGGAGGGCCCCGCGGCCCGCTCCGCCAGGGAGTTCGCCAACGCACTCGCCGTACACCTGTACCCCGTCCCCGTCCGCCTGGTCGACGAGCGCCTCACCACGGTGACCGCGCAGAGCCAGTTGCTCTCCGGCGCCTCCTTCGCGAAGAAGGGGGCCAGAGGCGGTCGGGCCCGCAGGTCGGTCATCGACCAGGCGGCGGCCACCGTCCTGCTCCAGAGCGCCTTGGACCAGGAACGGTCAACAGGCCAGCCCCCGGGCGAGATCGTCCGCTCCAGCCAGGGAGAATGATGAACGACAGGGATGACTACCCCGATAATCCCTATCGTGGACGTAACGAACGCGAGCGCGGTTACGACTACGACCCGCTCAGCGACCCGCTGCCCGCCCAGCCGCCCTCACGCGGACGGCGGGCGCGTCCTGAGCCCCCGGCACGGGGCGACGCCCCCACCGCTCCCGACACCGCCGACCCCGGTGCGGGCACCGGCGGGTTCCGCCGTACCGGGAACTCCACGGGCGAGTTCCGTACGCACGGGTACGCGTCCCGGGCCGACGGGGAGTACGACCCGCTGAGCCCCGACGCCCCGCCCCCCGGGCGCCGGCGCCGGGCCGAGCCGCCGACCGAGCCCCCGCCGGGACAGCCCCGCCGCACGGGAGCCGCCGACGCCTTGCGCGGAGGGCGGGCCGCGCGCTCCGGAGCCAACCGGTCGCGGGGCGCCGACGAGCCGGGGACCGGGGACCGCGCACAGCCGCAGGACCCCTCCCGCGCGCACCGCGGTCCGGCCGCCGACCCGACCCAGGACGCGCTCGCGGCGCTCGCCAACCTGGGCGCGCCCTCGGCGCCCGCCCGTCCCGCCGACGAGCCCGCGCGGCCCCGGGACCGCGCCGCCGACGAACCCCCGCCCCGGCGCGGGCGCCGGAGCCAGGCCGGGTCCGAACCCGAGCCCCGGCGCCGTCGTGGCGCTCCCGTGGACGAGGGTTCCGCCGACACCGGTGCGATGCCGGTGGAGGAGGAGCCGGCCGGTCGCAGGGGCCGGCGCAAGCGCGGTCGCCGGGACGACGAGCCGACCGGCGGGTTCCTGGACGACGCGCCCGAGGACAGCGGGGCCTTCGACTCGGGGAGCTTCCCCGGTCTGACCGGTTCCGCCGACACGGGCGCGTTCGCCGCGGTGCCCGGGCCGACCCGCCGCCGCGGCGCCCGCCGTGCGCGCGCCGAGCGCGACGAGGAGGAGACCCGCGGCGCCGCCCGCGACCCCGAGCCGGAGGAGGCGGCGTCCTCCGGCGCCTTCGACGAGGCGGAGGAGGCCTCCCGGAGCCGCCGCGGCGGGCGCCGCCGCAGGCGGGGCGCCCCGGTGGAGGAGGCGCCCCCCGAGGCGGACGCCGCCCCCGACGGGGAGGAGGACGCCGACCCGGGGACGGACGCACCTGAGGAGGAGCCCGAGTCCGAACCGGCCGGCCGCCGGAGCCGCCGCAGGCGCGGCGGGGACGACGGGGACGGGGAGCCCGCGGGCCGCCGGAGCCGCCGCAGGCGCGGCGGCCGCCGCGCCGAGGAGCCCGAGGAGGAGGTCGAGGAGTACGAGGAGCCCGCGCTCGCCGACATCGCCGAGGCCTACGGCGGCGGCCGCAGCAGCCGCAGGAAGGCCAAGGAGCTCAAGCGGGCCCGCGCCAACGCGAACCGCAGGGGCAGGGGCCGCCGCGGCATGAGCAAGGGTCTGATGATCGTCCTGGTCCTCGTCCTGATCCTGGTGGTCGGGGGCGGCGGCTACGTCGTCATGCGCACCTACGTCTTCCCGGAGGATTTCTCCGGCGAGGGCAGCGGCGAGGTCGTGTTCGTGATCGAGAACGGGGAGAGCGGTTCCGCCATCGCGGGCAACCTCGCCGACCAGGGCGTCGTCGCCAGTTCCCGGGCCTTCGTCAACGCCCTGGACGCCGTCCCCGAGGACGAGATCGGCGACGGCCTGGTCCCCGGCACGTACTCCCTGGCCGAGGGGATGAGCGGCGAGGCGGCCGTGGCCGCACTGCTCGACCCCGAGAGCCGCCTGGGCGGACAGGTCACCATCCGGGAGGGCCTGCGCAACGAGCAGGTGCTCCAGGAACTCTCCGACCGGACCGGCGTCCCCCTGGAGGAGCTCCAGGCGGCGCACGAGCAGACCGACGAGCTCGGACTCCCCGACTACGCGACGGAGGGGTCCGCCGGCTACCTCTTCCCGGCGACCTACCGGTTCGACCCGGGCACCGAGGCCATGTCCATGCTGAAGACCATGGTCACCCACCACCGCAACGTCACCGAGGAGATGGAGCTGGAGGAGCGGGCCGCGGGCGCCGGCTACGACCCCAACGAGATCATGGCGATGGCGTCCATCATCCAGGCCGAGAGCGGCAAGGCCGAGGACATGCCGATGATCTCCCGGGTGATCTACAACCGCCTGGACATCGGCATGAACCTGGGCATGGACAGCACCTGCTTCTACGCCATCGGCGAGTACGGCATCGCGCTGAACAACGACCAGCTCGCCCAGTGCGAGGCGGACACCAGCGGGTTCGACACCTACCACAAGAGCGGTCTGCCCCCCGGCCCGTTCGTCGCCCCGGGGGAGGACGCCATCGAGGCCGCCCTCGAGCCGGCGGAGGGCGACTGGCTGTACTTCGTCGCCACCGACCCGGAGAACGGGGTCACCGAGTTCGCCTCCACGGAGGCGGAGTTCAACGAGCTCAAGGCCAGGTTCGAGGAGACCTGGGGAGGCGGCGAGTAGTGCGCGCCGCAGTCCTCGGATCCCCGGTCGCGCACTCCCTCTCCCCGGTCCTGCACACCGCCGCCTACGCGGAGATGGGGCTGGAGAGGTGGTCCTACGGCCTGTACGAGTGCGGGGAGGAGGGGCTCGCCCCCTTCCTCTCCGGGCTCGGCGGCGAGTGGGCGGGGCTGTCGCTGACCATGCCCCTCAAGCGCCGTGCGCTGGACCTGGCCGACACGGTCACCGACCTGGCACGCCAGGTCGGCGGCGCCAACACCCTGGTCCGCCGGGGCGCGGGCTGGGAGGCTCACAACACCGACGTCGCCGGGATCGCCGCCGCCCTCACCGAGGCCGGCGTCGCGCCGCGGAACGCGGTCGTGCTGGGCGCGGGGGCCACGGCGGCGTCCGCCGTCGCCGCGCTCCGCCTGCTGGGGGTGGCCTCGGCGGTCGCCGTCCTGGCCCGCGACACCGCCCGGACGGGCGAGGTGACCGCGGCGGCCCGGCGGCTCGGCCACCCGGTGGAGGTCGCCCCGCTGTCCGCGATCGACGAGTACCTGGACGCGGACCTGGTGGTCTCCTCCCTGCCCTCCGGGGCCGCGGACCGGTACGCCGAGCGCCTCGCCCGATCGCGGGCCGACCTGTTCGACGTCGTGTACGCTCCCTGGCCCACCGGCGCCGCCGAGGCGGTCGCCTCGCGCGGCGGGCGGACCGTGGGCGGCTTCCCGATGCTGCTGCACCAGGCCGTCGCCCAGGTCCGGCTGATGACCGGGACCGCGGACGTCCCGGTGGAGGCCATGCGCGCAGCGGGCGAGGCCGAACTGGCCCGCAGGAAGGCGTCCTGAGGGCGTCCGGCCGGGAGATCGCGCACACGGGACGACAGGCTTCCGTCTGCTGCTATATTGGGAACGTAATCGACTTGGTCCGGTGTGTCTCACACCGGAGCCGCAAGCGGAGATGATCCTCCCACCTGCCGGGTACGGCTCGCGCAGGTTCCGGTTCTGGCGATGGAGAGCTCGCGCTCTTTTCGTCGGACGCCCTTGTCCGGGGCGTTCGGCGCGCGCGGTGCCCCTCGCCGGGAATATCCGATCGGATCACCCCGCTTGCACACGCTGGCGGGGTTTTCGCTTTACGGGGACCCCGACGCTATCGGGTGGCCCGACGGACTCGGGCGGCCCGGTCGAACAGATCGTCCGCCGCCTGGCGGACGGTCGGTCCCAGGTAATCCGAGAAAGCTAGGGAGGGGTCTCATCAGCGCCGAGCCCCGTATCAATGACCGCATCCGGGTGCCCGAGGTCCGTCTCGTCGGACCCAACGGTGAGCAGGTCGGAATCGTCTCCGTGCAGGACGCCCTGCGTCTGGCCCAGGAGTCCGACCTCGACCTGGTCGAGGTCGCGCCGACCGCGCGCCCGCCGGTCGCCAAGCTGATGGACTACGGCAAGTTCAAGTACGAGTCCGCGGTCAAGGCCCGCGAATCGCGCAAGAACCAGTCGAACACGATCATCAAGGAGATCAAGCTCCGCCCGAAGATCGATCCGCACGACTACGAGACCAAGAAGGGTCACGTCGTCCGGTTCCTCAAGAGCGGGGACAAGGTCAAGGTGACGATCATGTTCCGCGGCCGCGAGCAGTCCCGCCCCGAGCTGGGCCGCCGACTGCTGGCGAGGCTGGCCGAGGACGTTCAGGACCTCGGCACCGTGGAGTCGCAGCCCAAGCAGGACGGCCGCAACATGGTCATGGTGATCGGTCCGCACAAGCGGCGGTCCGAGCACAAGGCCGAGGCCCGTGCGGCGGCGGGGGACAAGACCCGCCGCGAGCAGGACGAAGCCGTCTAGCGGCGGACGTAGTCCCCCACCGCCCGGACGCCGGGAAGGCACCGGGTGGTGGGGTGGGCTGTGCGGACACGGCCAGGATGCGTCGGAGTACCGGCGCGCAGGGGTCCCCGCTGTAGCAGCGGAAGAACCGTGCCGTCCGCCTCGCGCGGGTGGCACGCCGACGGAGTAGGAGACACGGCGAACATGCCGAAGAACAAGACCCACAGTGGGGCCAAGGACCGCTTCAAGGTCACCGGCTCCGGCAAGATCATGCGCCGCCGTGCCAACAAGAACCACATCCTTGAGCACAAGACCTCCAAGCGCAAGCGCAAGCTGGGCAACGAGGCCGTGCTTTCTCCCGCGGACACCAAGAGCATCAAGAAGCTTCTCGGCAAGTAGGACCGAGGACCTTCCCCTCCCTCCCGGAAGCGCCCACGTGCGGGGTCCAGCCGGCACGGTGACGGCCCCCGGGAGGGGACAACCCGAAGCGAACACGGCCGCCGGGCTTCTCAGAGCCGGGCCGTTCGGCGCGCCGCGCGCGCCGGAAGACACAACGAGGGAGTCACAGTGGCACGCGTGAAGCGGGCTCTCAACGCCAAGAAGAAGCGCAAGGTCGTTCTCGACCGGGCGAGCGGCTACCGCGGGCAGCGTTCGCGCCTGTACCGCAAGGCCAAGGAGCAGATGCTCCACTCGATGACCTACTCCTACCGGGACCGCAAGGACCGGAAGGGGCAGTTCCGTCGCCTGTGGATCCAGCGCATCAACGCTGCCTCCCGCGCCAACGGCCTCACCTACAACCGCTTCATGCAGGGCCTGAAGCTGGCCGGCATCGAGGTCGACCGTCGCATGCTGGCCGAGCTGGCCGTCAACGACGAGGCCGCGTTCGCGACCCTGGTGGAGTCGGCCAAGAAGGCCCTCCCCACCGAGGCCGCCGCGTAACCGGTCCAGGACTGAGCAGCGAGTAGCGATGGCGAGCCACGAGTTCACGAGTATCCGGTCACCCAGGATCAAGGGGGTTCGGCGGCTCGCCAAACGCACCTTCCGCCAACGTGAGCGGCGCTTCCTCGCGGAGGGGCCGCAGGCCGTGCGGGAGGCGCTCGCCGCAGCGGACGGCGGGCGGTCCCCCCGGGGCGGGACCGCCCCCGGTGTGGTGGAGGTCTACGCCACGGCGGAGGCCATGCAGCGCCACATCGATCTGGTGGACGCCGCCCGGGAGGCGGGCGTCCCCACCCACAGGGTCAGCCTGGACGTGATGTCGGAGCTGGCCCAGACGGTGACCCCGCAGGGGATCATCGCGATCTGCGAGTTCGTCGACGTCCCCCTGAGCGAGATCGGCGACGTCCGGCTCGCGGTCGTCCTCTCCCATGTCAGGGACCCCGGGAACGCGGGCACGGTGCTGCGCACCGCCGACGCGGCCGGGGCCGACGTCGTCATCTTCACCGACGCCTCCGTCGACCCCTACAACGGCAAGTGCGTGAGGGCCTCCGCCGGGAGCCTGTTCCACCTGCCCGTGGTCGTGGGCGTGCCGGTGGCGAGCGCCGTGGACTTCCTCCACGGCAGGGGCGCCAGGGTGTGGGCCGCCGACGGCGGCGGAACGAGGGACCTCCACGGTGTCGCCGACGGCGGTGACCTGGACGGTCCGGTCGGATGGGTGTTCGGCAACGAGGCCTGGGGCCTGCCGGAGGACATCGTCGCCCTGACGGACGGAGCGGTGAGCGTTCCGATCTACGGCGGGGCCGAAAGCCTGAATCTGGCCACGGCCGCCGCGGTGTGCCTCTACACCACCGCACGGCAGCAGAGACGTTCCTGACCCCGGCCCGGGGCCATCGGATCATGCCAGCTCATACACCGGTTCATCACTCCGGGTAATCGACCCCGGGGGTGCCGAAGACGGGTGTTCCACCCCATCCGCTCCCTGTGAGCGAGCGGTCACGGTCTGCCCCTTCCACCCGAAATGCACGTGCACGGGGCCCGAGTGCAGATAGGGTCTGACCAGGATCACGGAGGTTCGTGCGCGTCGTGCGCGGACCCGGGCCGCCCTGTCCGCGCCGCGGGCGGGGCGCCGTGCGGCACGCCGTCACCGGGCAGGGTTGACGACACCGCGTGAGCAGACCTCGCACGGGAGGGCCGACGATGCCTGTTCCCGGGCGGCGGTGCTCGCGGAGGGTGCTTGTACGCTCGTCCCCCGTCGTACGCCCCGACCCGGGCCGCAAGGCGTACCGGGTGGAAGTGCAGGGTAGACAACCTGCGGTGGTGTCCGCGGCGTTTCGCGGACACGGCCGGTCAGCGGTCCTCGGCCCAGGAGCCTGTGGTCGTGGACCTTCAAGGGGAGCGGGGAGAGGCGTGGGCAGCGGCCGGAAGGCGGATCACCCGGCGGAGGACTCGGGCGGCGGAGCCGCCCACCCGTCGGACGACCCCGGGCAGGGAGCCGACCCCGCCTCCGCCGAGGCGGCCGCGGCACGCGGAGCCTCCCCCCGGACCGGCCCCGCACCGTGGAACGAACCCCCCTCCGTCGCCCTCATGGACGTCGCCGGGGCCTCCGCGGGCCTCGCCGGAGCCCCCCTGCACGCCGACGACCTGCCCGACGGGGTCGTCGTCGCCGACGCCGCCGGCCGCGTCGTCCTCTTCAACACCCAGGCCGCGCAGCTCACCGGCGTCCCCACCGACGCGGCGCTGGGCCGCGACTACCGCGCGGTCCTGCCCCTGGTCGGCCACGACGGCCAGGACTGGTGGGAGGCCAGCGACCCCTACGGCGGCGCCCGCGACCGCGTCCGCCAGCCCGAACGGGCCCTCTTCCTGCCGGACGAGCGCGAGATACTGGTCGCCGCGCGCTACGTCCGGGCGCGGCCCGGCGGAGAGCTCGTCCGCCTGGTCCTGACCCTCCGCGACGCCTCCACCCGGGCCGAGCGCAGCCGCGCGGACCTGGTGTCGGAGGTCGCCCACGAACTGCGCTCCCCCCTGACCAGCGTCAAGGGCTTCACCTCCACCCTGCTCACCAAGTGGGAGAGGCTCACCGACAAACAGAAGCTGTTCATGCTGGAGACGGTCAACGCCGACGCCGACCGCGTCACCCGCCTCATCCACGACCTCCTCGACGTGTCCCGCATCGAGTCGGGGCGCCTGGAGATCCGCCGCCAGGTCGTCGACCTCCCCGGCGCCGTGCGCCGGGTCGTCGCCGGATACGTCGCGGCGGGCGAGTCGGAGGAGCGCTTCCGGGTCGAGGCCCGCGGAGAGCTCCCGCAGATGTGGATCGACTCCGACAAACTCCACCAGATACTGTCCAACCTCGTCGAAAACGGGGTGCGGCACGGCGCTGGTACTGTCAGTATCGTGATCGAGCCGTGCGAGGGAGGAACAGCGGTGTCGGTGCGCGACGAAGGCCAGGGCATAGCGCCCGAGACCATTCCGCGCGTCTTCCGCCAGTTCTGGCGCAGCAAGCGCCGGAGCGGGACCGGCCTCGGCCTGTTCATCGTCAAGGGCCTCGTCGAGGCCCACGGCGGCACGATCACCGTCGGACGCGCCCCCAGCGGCGGCGCGGAGTTCCGATTTACCATGCCCGCCGGGACGCCCGAGTTCGTCTGAGCCCTCAGACCTCCAGCGCCCCCGGTGGGCTCCACGGCGTGTCCCGGACCCGGCAACAGGTCCTTACCCGGGCATGCTCGACATCCGCCTGTGCTCTTCTGTCGGCTTCGTCCGCCCCGTCGCGGACCGTGACTGCCGCCCGACCCCTTGGCGGGGAACGGCGGCGAGGCAACCAACCATGTCTGCACCGAACAATTCCTTCGACCCGGTCGAGGTGACCCCCCTGCACCCCGACGAGGTCGCCCGCATGCGCGAGGAGGCGCTGGCCGCCATCGAGGCGGCCGGCGACCTCGCCGAACTCAAGGAGGTCCGGCTCGCACACGCCTCGGACCGCTCCCCGCTGGCCCTGGCCAACAGGGAGATCGGCGCCCTGCCGCCGGCCGCGAAGGCCGACGCGGGCAAGCGCGTGGGCGGTGCCCGCCGCGACGTCGGCCAGGCGCTCAAGGCCCGCCAGGCCGTCCTGGAGACCGAGCGCGACGAGCGGGTCCTCATCGAGGAGCGCGTCGACGTCACCCTGCCGTGGGACCGCGCACCGCGCGGCGCCCGCCACCCGCTGACCACCGTCGCCGAGCGCATGGCCGACATCTTCGTCGGCCTGGGGTTCGAGGTCGCCGAGGGCCCCGAGGTCGAGGCCGAGTGGTTCAACTTCGACGCGCTCAACTTCCAGCCCGACCACCCCGCCCGCACCATGCAGGACACCTTCTTCGTCGAGGGGCCCGACGGCGGCGAGTCCGGCCTGGTCATGCGCACCCACACCTCGCCGGTGCAGGTCCGCGCGCTGCTGTCGCGCGAGCTGCCGGTGTACGTGGTCGCCCCCGGGAAGACCTTCCGCACCGACGAGCTGGACGCCACCCACAGTCCGGTCTTCCACCAGCTGGAGGGCCTGGTCGTCGACCGGGGCATCACGCTCGCGCACCTGCGCGGCGCCATCGACGCCTTCGTCGAGAACATGTTCGGGGCGGGCCTGCGGACCCGCTTCCGCGCCTCCTACTTCCCGTTCACCGAGCCCTCCGCCGAGGTGGACATGGAGTGCTTCGTCTGCCGCGGCGCGTCCGTGGGCGACCCGGACGCACCGTGCCGTACCTGCTCCAGCGAGGGCTGGATCGAGATCGGCGGCTGCGGAGTGGTCAACCCGCGCGTGCTCACCGCCGCCGGAGTGGACCCGGAGGTCTACAGCGGCTGGGCCTTCGGCCTGGGAATCGAACGGACACTGATGTTCGCGCACGGCGTGCGCGACATGCACGACATGGTCGAGGGCGACATCCGCTTCACCTCGGCGTTCGGGAGTGAGAACTGATGCGCGTCCCCCTTTCCTGGCTGCGTGAGTACGTCGACCTCCCGGCCGACGTCTCCGCGCGCGCCCTCGCCGACCGGCTGACCCTGGCCGGCCTGGAGGTCGAGACCGTCGACGAGCTCGGCTCCGACGTCAAGGGCCCCGTCGTCTACGGCCGTGTGCTGGAGATCGAGGAGCTCACCGGCTTCAAGAAGCCCATCCGCCACTGCCGCGTGGACGTCGGCGACGCCAACGGCACCGGCGAGCCGCAGGAGATCATCTGCGGCGCCCGCAACTTCGCGGAGGGCGACCTCGTCGTCACGAGCCTGCCCGGGGCGGAGCTGGCCGGCGGGTTCCGGATCGGAGCGCGCAAGACCTACGGCAGGATGTCCGCGGGCATGATCTGCTCGGCCTCCGAGCTGGGCCTGTGGGACGACCACAGCGGCATCATCGTGCTCCCCGAGGGCTTCGGCGCCCCGGGCGAGGACGCCATCGGCCCCCTGGGCCTGCGCGAGGACGTTCTCGACATCGCCGTCACCCCCGACCGGGGCTACGCGCTGTCCCTGCGCGGCGTCGCCCGCGACACCGCCGCCCTCTACGGGGTGGACTTCCGCGACCCCGCCGACGTCGCCGTCGCCGCACCCACCGGTGAGGGCCCGGCGGCCGAGGTCGACCCGGCGCTGTGCGACCGCTACGTCCTGCGCGGCGCCACGGGGTTCGACCCCGGCGCGCCCACCCCGCTGTGGATGAAGCGCCGCCTCCACCAGAGCGGCGTACGGCCGATCTCCCTGGCCGTCGACGTCACCAACTACGTGATGCTCGAGCTCGGGCAGCCCCTGCACGCCTGGGACCGGGCCGCCCTGCGCGGTCCGCTGCGGGTCCGGGCCGCCGGGGCGGGGGAGAAGCTGGAGACCCTGGACCACGTCCAGCGCTCCCTCGACCCCGACGACATCGTCATCGCCGACGACAGCGGGCCGGTCAACATCGCCGGCGTCATGGGCGGCCTGACCACGGAGATCTCCTCCACCAGCACGGAGGTGCTGGTCGAGGCGGGCCACTTCGACGCCATGCACATCGCCCGCGCCTCGCGGCGCCACCAGCTGTCCTCGGAGTCCTCCCGCCGCTTCGAGCGCGGCGTCGACTCCGCCGTACAGCTGGTCGCGGCCACGCGCGCGGCCGAACTCCTCGCCGAGCTGGGCGGCGCCGCGGTCGAGACGGCCTACACCCACATCGACCGGACCGCCGAGCGCGAGCCCGTCACCGTGCGGGCCTCGCACGCGGGCTCCGTCGCCGGCGTGGACTACCCCGAGGGCACCGCCCGGACGTGGCTGCGGCGCATCGGCTGCCGTGTCGAGGAGGAGGGCGACCTCCTCCGGGTCACCCCGCCCTCCTGGCGGCCCGACCTCACCGACCCCAACGACCTCGCCGAGGAGGTCATCCGCTTCGAGGGCTACGAGAACATCCCCTCGATCCCGCCGCGCGCCAGGAGCGGGCGCGGACTCACCGCCGGGCAGCGCCTGCGCCGTGCGGTCGGCCGTACCCTCGCCGACGCCGGGTACCACGAGGTGCTCAACTACCCGTTCGTGGGCGAGCGCGACCTCGACGGCCTCCAGCTCCCCGCCGAGGACGGGCGCCGCGCCGCCCTGCGCCTGGCCAACCCCCTCAACGAGGAGGAGCCGCTGCTGCGCACCACGCTGCTGCCGGGCCTGTTCAAGGCGCTGGCCCGCAACGTGGGACGGGGTTTCGCCGACGTGGCGCTGTTCGAGACGGGCCTGGTCTACCGGCCCCGCCAGGGGGCCGGCCGGGCCCCGCTGCTGCCGGTGGACCGCGGTCCGGGGGCCGACGAGCTCGCCGAGATCGACGCGGCCGTGCCCGAGCAGCCACGCCGTGTGGGGGCGGTGCTGGCCGGCGACTTCGAGCGGGCCGGATGGTGGGGGCCCGGCCGCGCGGCGACGTGGGCCGACGCGGTCCAGGCCGCCCGGGACGTCGCACGGACCGCCGGGGTCGAGCTGGAGGTCGAGGCCGACCAGCACGCCCCCTGGCACCCGGGCCGCTGCGCCGCGCTCTACGTGCGGGTCGGGGGCGAGCGCCTGCTCGTCGGACACGCGGGCGAGCTCCACCCGCGCACGGTGAAGGCGTTCGGGCTGCCCGAGCGGGCCGCTGCGGTCGAGGTCGACCTGGACCGGATCGAGCGCGCCCGCCCGCCGGTCGTCGCCCCCGAGGTGTCCACCTATCCGGTCGCCACCCAGGACGTGGCGCTGGCCGTGGACGCGTCGGTCCCGGTCGGCCTCGTCAGCGCGGCCCTGGCGGAGGGCGCGGGCGAGCTGCTGGAGAGCGTGCGGCTGTTCGACGTCTACACGGGGGAGCAGGTCGGGGAGGGGCGCAAGTCCGTCGCCTTCACCCTGCGGTTCCGTGCGGGGGACCGGACGCTGACGGCGGAGGAGGCGGGCGCGGCCCGCGACGCCGCCGTGGCCCTGGCGGCCGAGCGCACCGGCGCCGTCCTGCGCGGCTGACGACCGCGGCGCCCGGGTCGGCGGACCCGTTCCCGGGCGCCGGGAGGCGGGGCCGGCCACTTCCGTGAAGGGAGTGACCGGCCCCGCTCCTCTGTGTTAAGACAGTGCTGCGGGACGTCGTCACCGCGGCTCGCCTGTTGCGAAACGCCTCGTGGGGGAGCCCGGATTCCAGACTATTTTCAGCCCTGTTTTTCCAGCCCAGTAAGGGTTTTGGTGCCAATCCCCCCGGGTAGCCGGAATGAAGTTTGGGTTTCGGGGCATGAATCTTCGTTTTGGCTCTTGCTGTGAGGTGGGTCGCAAGCTTAGCCTGCAAGCACCTGCCGCACCCGGGCGCCCGGTGCAGGTCGGATCAACCTGAGTTTTCCGCTGCGCGCTTGCGCATGACACGGCTCGGAGGTCGCCATATGACCGAAACGGTTGTCTCGTCCGCGCTCACTCCCAAGGAACACGGGGAGCCCAGCCGTCTCTGGCACACGTTCTGCGACATGAACACCGTGGCCAGGGGCCCCGAATTCATGGTGGCCCGCGCCGAGGGCGTGTGGCTGTGGGACGCGTCCGGGGACCGGTACCTCGACGGCACGGCCAGCCTCTGGTACTGCAACGTCGGGCACGGACGCACCGAGATCGCGGACGCCGTCCACCGCCAGATCAGCACCCTGGACGCCTACACCGTCTACGGGGACTTCTCCAACGGCCCCGCCGTGGAGCTCAGCGAACGACTGGCCGCCCACGCGCCGGTCGCCGACCCCCGGGTGATCCTCACCTCCGGGGGCGGGGAGGCCATCGAGACCGCCGCCAAGCTCGCCCGCCGCTACTGGGCGGTCACGGGACAGCCCGGGCGCACGCATCTCATCAGCCGGACCGGCGGCTACCACGGGCTGCACGGCTTCGGGACGAGCATCTCCGGCATGGACCGCTTCCGCCACGGCTACGGCAGGGTGGTCGAGGACACCTCGGTGGTGCCGCACGACTCGGCGGCGGCGCTGGAGGCCGAGATCCTGCGTGTGGGGCCGGAGCGGGTCGCGGCCTACTTCGCGGAGCCGGTGATCGGCTCGGGCGGCGTCTACCCGCCCCGGGAGGACTACTTCACCGAGGTCGCCCGGATCTGCCGCAAGTACGGCGTGCTGTTCGTCGTCGACAGCGTCATCTGCGGCTTCGCCCGCCTGGGCAACTGGTTCGGTATCGAGCGGTTCGGGGTGAGCCCGGACATGGTGGTGTTCGCCAAGGGGGTCTCCAGCGGCTACCTGCCCCTGGGCGGCATCGTCGTCGGCGGACGCGTGGCCGACCCGTTCTACAACGGCGAGGGCAACGCGTTCATGCACGGGACCACCTACGCCGGGCACCCGACGGCATGTGCCGCGGCCATGGCCAACCTGGACATCCTGGAGCGCGAGGACCTCTTCACGGTGTCGCTGGAGGTGGAGCGGCACCTGGACGTCGCCCTGCAGGGGCTCGCCTCCCACCCGCTGGTGGCCGAGGTGCGCTCCGGGGTCGGCGTGATGGGTGCGGTCGAACTCACGGAGGAGGCGCTGAGCGGCAGGGGGATCACCACGGCCGAGGTGTTCGCCGAGGCACGGGCCCGGGGTGTCATCGTGCGCGCGATCCCCACGTCGCTCCTGGTCTCGCCGCCACTGGTCATCACCTGGGAGCAGATCGACCACCTGGTCTCCACGCTCTCCGCCGCGCTGGACGCGGTGGCCGCCCGCCACTGAGGACCGGGTCCCGCCCCATCCGGGGGGTGCGGCGGGACCCGGTCGAAGACGAGGGGGACGCACCCGAGGGGGTCCGTTCCCGACCACCACGCCCGGTACGTCGCGCCGACGTACCGGGCGTGACGCGTATCCGCGGAAAAAAACCTGTGCCACATCTCAGACTTCGAGTAATGTTTACTGGGAAGATATTTCTTGAGGGTGAGATGCGCATCGGCGTCCGCCCCGGGACGGACAGGGAGTGGGCCATGACGACACAGCCGATCGACGCCGCGGCGGGCGCGGGCGACGACACGCCGGGCGACGACGACCTCATCACCGCCTGGGGCCTGGTCCACGAGGCGATGAACGTCGTCGAGCCCAAGCTCCTGGGCGGTATAACCCCGGACGGCAAGGACATGGCGGGGCCGTGGTTCGAGGTCCTGATCCGGCTCCAGCGCACCCCCGGGCACCGCCTGCCGATGAGCCGACTGGCCCGCGAGGTCAGCCTGAGCACGGGCGGCTTCACCAAGCTCGCCGACCGGCTGGAGCGCGAGGGCTACCTCATGAGGGAGAACTGCTCCTCCGACCGCCGGGTCGTCTACGCCGCGCTCACCGAGCAGGGACTGGACTTCATCGGCAGGGCGCGGACCAGGCACGTCGAGAGGCTCCGCAAACACGTGCTCGCACCTCTGGGAGCCGAGGGGGTCCGGCAGCTCGCGGTCATCGCGCGTACTCTCCGTGACAGCTCGTGTGGAGAATGAGTACCGCGTGTCGGAACGCTGCGTAACCGAAGCCTTGCTCTCGGGGCGGGCGCGTCCACGGGGCGGAGGGGAAACATCCCATGGATCGACGTTCCCGTGTAGGTTGGCGGGAGTTCGTGGGTCCCGCGCGGGGATGGGCCGTGGGCACGCAAGGTTCCGGGGGGAATGATGAGACCGTTCACCACTGCGGCGCAGATGAGGCCGATTCCCCGGTCCTCACGATTCGCGAACGGGGGCGTTTCCTTCTGGTTCCGGGACATCGGGCTCCCCGAGCGCAGACCGTCCCTCCCCGGGGCCGCCGACTACGACGTCTGCGTGGTCGGAGCCGGTTACACGGGCCTGTGGACCGCCTACTACCTCAAGAAGGCGCAGCCGGATCTGCGGGTGGCCGTCGTCGAACGTGAGTTCGCAGGGTTCGGCGCCTCGGGTCGTAACGGAGGGTGGCTCTCGGCGGAGTTCTCCGGTTCCCGCGAACGCTACGCGCAGTCACACGGCAAGTCCTCGATGATCGCCCTCCAGCGGGTCATGATGGAGACCGTGAACGAGGTGGTCTCCGTCACGGAGGCCGAGGGGGTCGACGCCGACCTCGTGCGCGGCGGCATGCGCCTGGTCGCCACGAACGCGGCGCAGCAGGAGCGCCTGACGGCCGAGATCGAGTACCTGCAGGAGTGGGGCTACTGGCCCGACGACATCCACCTCCTCGCGCACGACCACGAGCCGCGGCTGTCCGTGGCCGGGGCCGTCGCCTCGGCCCACTCCCCGCACGCCGCGCGCGTGCACCCCGCCAAGCTGGTCACGGGTCTGGCCCGGGTGGTGGCCGGCCTGGGCGTCGACATCTTCGAGGACACGGCGGTCGAGGAGATCCGGCCCCGTCGGGGCGCGGCCCGCCCCGCGGTCGTCACCGACCACGGCACGGTCACCGCCGACCACGTCGTCCGCGCGACCGAGGGCTTCACCTCCGCCCTGCGCGGTCAGCGCCGCGAGTGGATCCCCATGCGCTCCTCGATGATCGTCACGGAGCCGGTGCCCGCCGAACTGTGGGAGAAGATCGGCTGGGAGGGGCGCGAGGTCCTGGGGGACGCGGCCCACGCCTACGTCTACGCCCAGCGCACGGCGGACGACCGCATCGCCATCGGCGGACGCGGGGTGCCGCACCGCCCCGGAGCCGGCCAGGACGGCTCCACCCCGCCGCAGGAGATCGCCGACCTGTGGCGCGCACTCACCCGGATGTTCCCCGACGTGGCCGACGTGCCCGTCGAGCACGCCTGGTCCGGGCTGCTCGGGGTCCCGCGCGACTGGTGCCCGAGCGTGCACATGGACACCGGCTCCGGCCTGGGCTGGGCCGGCGGATACGCGGGCAGCGGGGTGGCCGCGGCCAACCTCGCCGGCCGCACGCTGCGCGACCTGGTCCTGGGCCGCCGGACGGAGCTGACCCGCCTGCCGTGGGTCGGCCACCAGGTGCGGGGCTGGGAGCCCGAGCCCCTGCGCTGGGCGGGCACGAGGGTCGTCCACGGCCTCTACCGCACCGCGGACCGCCGCGAGTCCCGGACCGAGGACAAGGGGCACACCTCCCGCCTCGCGGGCATCGCCACCCGCATCGCACGCCGCTGAGACCGCACGGAGCCGCTCGGCGGCCCCGTGCCGCGTCCCGTTCATTCCCCCCGGTCCCGCTCCTCCTCCCGGGGGGCACTCCGAACTGGGTTGCATAAATTTGCAGTGGGATGCATGATAGTCCAGTCAGGCGAGACGAGGGGGAGCGGCATGGGATACAGCGCGGCGATCGCCGGGGCCAGCGGCTACGCGGGGGGCGAGCTGCTCCGACTGCTCCTCGGCCACCCCGAGATCGAGATCGGCGCGGTCACCGCCGCCAAGAACGCCGGGACCCCGCTCATCCGACACCAGCCGCACCTGCTGCCCCTGGCCGACCGCGTCCTGGCCCCCACCGACATCGACGCGCTGAGCGGACACGACATCGTGTACCTCGCGCTGCCGCACGGCCAGTCCGCCGACATCGCGCAGCAGCTCGGCGACGACGTCCTCGTCGTCGACTGCGGAGCCGACTTCCGCCTCGAGGACGCCGCCGCGTGGGAACGCTTCTACGGAACCCCCCACGCCGGCACCTGGCCCTACGGCCTCCCGGAGCTCCCCGGGCAGCGCGACCGGCTCGCCGGGGCCCGCCGCGTCGCCGTTCCCGGCTGCCACGTCACCGTCGCCACCCTGGGCCTGTTCCCCGGACTGGCCGAGCAGCTCGTCGAGCCGGACCTGACCGTCGTCGCGGTCACCGGAACCTCCGGCGCCGGCAAGGCGCCCAAGCCCAACCTCGTGGGCAGCGAGGTCATGGGCGCGCTCAGCCCCTACGGGGTCGGCGGCGCCCACCGGCACAACCCCGAGATCGTCCAGAACCTCACCGCCGTCACCGGCGAGCCGGTCCGGCTCTCCTTCACCCCGGTCCTCGCGCCGCTGCCCCGCGGGATCCTCGCCACCTGCACCGCGCCCCTGCGCCCCGGCACCACCGCCGACCAGGTCCGGGCCGCCTACGAGACCGCCTACGCGGACGAGCCCTTCGTCCACCTGCTCCCCGAGGGGACCTGGCCCAGCACCGCCATGACGCTGGCCGCCAACACCACCCTCGTGCAGGTCACCGTCGACCCCGCGGCGGGCCGCATGGTGGCGGTCGCCGCACTGGACAACCTCACCAAGGGCACCGCGGGCGGCGCCGTCCAGAGCACCAACATCGCCCTCGGACTGCCCGAGACCGCCGGCCTGCCGCTCGCAGCGGTCGCCCCCTAGGACGAGGACCACACCACCGTGAGCGTCACCGCACCCCTCGGGTTCCGCGCCGCCGGAGTCGTCTCCGGAGTGAGGGCGGACGGAGCCCGGGACGTCGCCGTCGTCATCAACGACGGCCCCTCCCGCGCCGCGGGAGCCGTCCTCACCGGCTCGGCCGACCCGGCGGCCCCGGTCCTGTGGACCCGCCAGGTCGTCTCCGGCGGACGCGTGCGCGCCGCCGCCCTCAACTCGGGCGGGGCCAACGCGGGCACTGGCCCCCTCGGATTCCAGGACGCCCACGCCCTGGCCGAGCACACCGCGAACCTGCTCGGCGACTCCGCCGCCGAGATCGTCCTGTGCTCGGCCGGGCCCGTCGGCGTCCGCCTCCCGCTGGACGCCGTGCGGACGGGCCTCACCGCCGCCGTGGCCGAGGCCGGCCGGAGCGGAGGGCTGCAGGCCGCCGACGCCGTGCGCACCACGGACACCGTCGTCAAGATCGCCTTCAGGCGTGCCGACGGCCACACCGTCGGCGCCATGGCCAAGGGCCCCGACGCCTCCCTCT
Source organism: Nocardiopsis sp. NPDC055824 (assembly GCF_053616335.1). Classification (NCBI taxonomy): domain Bacteria; kingdom Bacillati; phylum Actinomycetota; class Actinomycetes; order Streptosporangiales; family Nocardiopsidaceae; genus Nocardiopsis; species Nocardiopsis sp. NPDC055824. Next base: position 5,575 of record NZ_JBSHDN010000053.1, on the reverse strand, counting down.
CCACCGGGCTGTACGTCCTGACGACCGACGCCGACATCACCGGTGAGCAGTGCGGACGCCTGCTCGCCGACGCCGCGGGCAAGACCCTCGGCCCGCTGACCGCCACCAACGACACGGTGCTGCTCATGGCCAGCGGCGCCAGCGGCACCACTCCCGACGAGGACACCCTCGCCGCACTGCTCACCGAGGTGCTCGCAGAGCTGGCCGCCCAGGTCGGCGCCGACACCCCCGACACCGACGAGAACCCGACATGATCGCGCGCTCAGCACATCCGACAGCGGACCAGGCCCAGGCCATCGACAAGGCGTCCCACCTCATCGAGGCCCTGCCCTGGCTCTCCCGCTTCCACGGCCGCACGGTCGTGGTCAAGTACGGCGGCAACGCCATGATCAGCGAGGAGCTGCGGGTCCGCTTCGCCGAGTCCATCGTCTTCCTGTACTACGCGGGCCTGCGCCCCGTCGTGGTCCACGGCGGCGGCCCCCAGATCAGCGCACAGCTGGCCCTGGCCGGGGTCGAGTCCACCTTCACCGCCGGACTGCGCGTCACCACCGACGAGGCCATGGACATCGTCCGCATGGTCCTCACCGGCCAGGTCAACCGCGAGATCGTGGGACTCGTCAACCAGCACGGACCCTTCGCCGTGGGCATGTCGGGGGAGGACGCCAACCTCCTCGTCGCCGAGCGCAAGAGCGTCGAGGTGGACGGGGAGGCGGTCGACATCGGCCGCGTCGGCGAGATCACCGAGGTCCACCCCGGTGCCGTCGCGGCGCTCATCGCCGACGGCCGCATCCCCGTGGTCTCCAGCGTCGCCCGCGCGGACGACGGCGGCGTCTACAACGTCAACGCCGACACCGCCGCGTCCGCCCTCGCGGTCGCGCTCGGCGCCAGCAAGCTCATCGTGCTCACCGACGTCGAGGGCCTGTTCGCCGACTTCCCGGCCAACACCGAGCTGATCAGCAGACTCGCCGTCGAGGAGCTCAGGGAGCTGCTGCCCTCCCTCTCGTCGGGGATGCTCCCCAAGATGGAGGCCTGCCTGCACGCCGTCGAGGGCGGCGTCCCCCAGGCCCACATCATCGATGGCCGCGTGCCCCACTCCCTTCTCCTGGAGGTCTTCACCGACCAGGGCGTCGGCACCATGGTCGCCGACGAGAGGCTGGAGGCCGGGCTCACCGGGAACGGACACGTCCCGCGTCCGGGGCACACCGCCGACACCGCAACCACCACCGCCGTCACGAACGCAGGAGGCGCACAGTGACCAGCAGTTCCACCCTGCGCGAGCGCTTCGCCGCCTCGCTCATGCCCAACTACGGCGTCCCGCCCGTGGTCCTCACCCTCGGCCGCGGCTGCGAGGTCTACGACGCCGACGGGCGCCAGTACCTCGACCTCATCGCCGGGATCGCCGTGTCCAGCCTCGGACACGGCCACCCCGCCATGGTCAAGGCGGTCGCGCACCAGGCCGCGACCCTCGCCCACACCAGCAACCTGTTCGTCCACGAGCGGGAGGTCGAACTCGCCGAGCGCCTCGTGGGGCTGCTCGGCGGGGACGCCAAGGTCTTCTTCGCCAACTCCGGCACCGAGGCCAACGAGGCCGCCCTCAAGCTGGTCAAGCGCGCGGCCGGCCCCGGACGCCACTACTTCGTCGCCGCGTCCCACGGGTTCCACGGACGCACCTCCGGCTCCCTCGCCCTCACCGGCAAGGACTCCATCCGCGAGCCCTTCGGGCCGTTCGGCATGGACGTGCGCTTCGTTCCCCACGGGGACCTGGACGCGCTCCGCGACGCCGTCGACGAGTCCTGCGTCGCCGTGTTCACCGAGCCCACCCAGGGCGAGGCCGGGGTCGTCCCCGCGCCCGAGGGCTACCTCGCCGGCGTCCGCGAGATCTGCGACGCCACGGGCGCCGCCTTCGTCCTGGACGAGATCCAGAGCGGCATCGGCCGCACCGGCGCGTGGTTCGCCCACCAGTCCGAGGACGTGCGGCCCGACGTGCTCACCCTCGCCAAGGGCCTGGGCGGCGGACTGCCCATCGGCGCGTGCGTCGGCTTCGGCGACTACGCCGACGCCTTCCACAAGGGCGACCACGGCTCCACCTTCGGCGGGAACCCCGTCGCCTGCGCCGCCGCCCTCGCCGTCATCGACACCATCGAGAACGAGGGGCTGCTGGCCCACACCGCCGTCATGGGCGACCTGCTCGCCGAGCAGCTCGACGGCATCGACCACCCCCTGCTCGCCGGACAGCGCGGCAGCGGGCTGTGGCGGGCACTGGAGCTGTCCGGCCCGCACGCCGCGCACGTCCAGGAGCAGGCCGCCGTCCGCGGGTTCCTCGTGAACGCGGTGGCCCCCGACGCGGTGCGGATCGCCCCGCCCCTGGTCATCACCCCCGAACAGATCGGCGTGTTCATCGAGGCACTGCCGACCATCCTGGACGCGGCGGAGGCCGCGGCGACGAAGGAGCAGCAGTGACCCGCCACTTCCTGCGCGACGACGACCTGACCCCGGACGAGCAGGCCAGGGTCCTCGACCTCGCCGACGACATGAAGAAGGACCGCTTCGGCCACCGGCCGCTCGCCGGCCCGCGCACCGTCGCCCTGATCTTCGACAAGCCGTCCACACGGACCCGCCTGTCCTTCAGCGTCGGCGTCGCCGACCTCGGCGGCAGCCCGCTCGTCCTGGACTCCGGCAGCACCCAGATGGGCCGCGGCGAACCCCTGGAGGACACCGCCCGGGTCCTGGAGCGCCAGGTCGCCGCCGTCGTCTGGCGCACCTTCGCCCAGAAGGACCTGGAGACCCTGGCGGCCCACATCTCCGTCCCGGTGGTCAACTCGCTCACCGACGAGTTCCACCCCTGCCAGATCCTCGCCGACCTCCAGACGATCCGCGAGCACAAGGAGAGCCTGGCCGGGCTCACCCTCGCCTACCTCGGCGACGGCGCCAACAACATGGCCCACTCCTACCTGCTGGGCGGCGCGACCGCCGGACTCCACGTCCGCGTCGGCGCCCCCGACGGCTACCGTCCCGACCCCGGGGTGCTCGCCCGTGCCGCCCGGATCGCGGAGCGGACCGGGGGGTCGGTCGCGGTCACGACCGACCCCCGGGAGGCCGCGGACGGCGCCGACGTCCTGGCCACCGACACCTGGGTCTCCATGGGACAGGAGGACGAGGCGGGCGACCGCGAGGCGCCCTTCCGCCCCTACATCGTCGACACCGCTCTGCTGTCCGCCGCCGCACCCGAGGCGATCGTCCTGCACTGCCTGCCCGCCTACCGGGGCAAGGAGATCTCGGCCGAGGTCATCGACGGCCCCCGCAGCGTCGTGTGGGACGAGGCCGAGAACCGCCGCCACGCCCAGAAGGCGCTCCTCGCCTTCCTGCTCGAATCCAGTGACGCGCCCGGCCCCGAACAGCGATGACGGGGGAGATCGGCGGCAGCGCGCCGATGACCAAGGCGGCCAGGCACGCGCGGATCACCGACGTCCTCACCCGGGAGGACGTCCGGTCCCAGGGCGAGCTGGCCCGGCGCCTCGCCGAGGCCGGGGTCCAGGTCACCCAGGCCACGCTGTCCAGGGACCTGGACGAGCTGGGCGCGGTCAAGCTCCGCACGGCCGCGGGCCACCTCGCGTACGTGCTCCCCGGCGAGGGGGGCGAACGCCTCCAGCGCACCCGCCCCGACAGCCTCGACCTCGAACAGGTCTCCGGCGCGCGGCTCACCCGTCTGGCCGAGGACCTGCTGGTCTCGGCGGAGGCCTCCGCCAACATGGTGATCGTCCGCACCCCGCCCGGTGCGGCGCAGTACCTGGCGTCGGCCATCGACCACACCGACTTCCACGCCATCCTGGGCACCATCGCGGGGGACGACACCATCATGGTGATCTCCCGCGACCCCCAGGGGGGCGAGGAGCTGGCCGCCGCCCTCCTGCGGCTGGCGGACCGCAGACCGTAGCCGCGACCGCGCGGACGGGACCGCGCGTCCCGGCAGGAGACACCCCGGCGGTGCGGAGCCCCGGCCCCGCACCCCGCCCACACACGTCAAGGAGACCACCATGGCCGACCAGCCCGAGGCGCTGCGCCTGTGGGGAGGCCGCTTCGAGGGCGGCCCCGACCAGGCCCTGGCACGGCTGTCGCTGAGCACCCACTTCGACTGGCGGCTCGCCCGCCACGACATCGCCGGCTCGCGTGCCCACGCCCGGGCCCTGCACCGCGCGGGCCTGCTCGACGAGGACGAGCTGGACCGCATGATCGCCGGCCTGGACAGGTTGGAGGCCGACGTGGCCTCCGGGGAGTTCACGCCCGTCCTGGAGGACGAGGACGTGCACACCGCCCTGGAGCGCGGCTTCATCGAGCGGGTCGGCGCCGAGCTCGGGGGCCGCCTGCGCGCCGGGCGCTCCCGCAACGACCAGATCGCCACCCTCGTGCGCATGTACCTGCGCGAGGAGGCCCGCGAGATCGCCGACCAGCTGCTGGACCTGGTCCAGGCCCTGGCCGACCAGGCCGGCGCCCACCCCGGCGCGGCCATGCCCGGCCGCACCCACCTCCAGCACGCCCAGCCGGTCCTGCTCGCCCACCACCTGATGGCCCACGCCTGGCCGCTGCTGCGCGACATCGAGCGGCTGCGCGACTGGGACCGCCGCGCCGCGGTGTCCCCCTACGGCTCCGGCGCGCTCGCGGGCTCGTCCCTGGGCCTGGACCCGCGCGCCGTCGCCGAGGAGCTGGGGTTCCCCGACTCGGTGGAGAACTCGATCGACGGCACCGCCGCCCGCGACGTCGTCGCCGAGTTCGCCTTCGTCACCGCGATGATCGGCGTCGACCTGTCCCGCCTCTCGGAGGAGGTCATCCTGTGGGCGACGAAGGAGTTCTCCTTCGTCACGCTGGACGACGCCTTCTCCACCGGCTCGTCGATCATGCCGCAGAAGAAGAACCCCGACGTCGCCGAGCTCGCGCGCGGCAAGGCGGGCCGGCTCGTCGGCGACCTCACCGGCCTGCTGACCACCCTCAAGGGCCTGCCGCTCGCCTACAACCGGGACCTCCAGGAGGACAAGGAGCCGGTGTTCGACGCGGTCGACACCCTCCACCTGCTGCTGCCCGCGATGACGGGCATGGTCGCCACCCTGACCTTCCACACCGACCGGATGGCCGAGCTGGCGCCGCAGGGCTTCTCCCTGGCCACCGACATCGCGGAGTGGCTGGTGCGCGAGCGGGTGCCGTTCCGCGAGGCGCACGAGATCGCGGGCACCTGCGTGCGGGTGTGCGAGGAGCGCGGCATCGACCTGCCCGACCTGGCGGACGAGGACTTCGCCGCGATCTCCCCGCACCTGACGCCGGCGGTGCGCGAGGTCCTCACCGTCAGCGGATCGCTGGCCTCCCGCTCGGGGCGCGGCGGAACCGCCCCGGTCCGGGTCGCCGAGCAGCTGGAGAAGCTGCGCGCCGGCGTCGAGGAGCACCGCAAGGCCTTCCGGCCCTAGGCCGCGGTCCGCGGGTCGTTCCGGGCTCGCGGTGGTCGGCGCGAGCGCCGAGCCCGCCGAGAGCACCCACGGACCACGCCCCGGCTTCCCCGGGTCCCGGCGGGCGCGCACCCCCCGGGGGG
>NZ_JBSHDN010000052.1:0-35621 GCF_053616335.1 Nocardiopsis sp. NPDC055824 | reverse complement strand
CAGCACCCGACCACCGGGGCGCGCCGTCGTCGTGTGCGACCCCCTCCCGACCCCGCGGGAGAGGGCCCGGCGCGGCGTGTGCCCAAGCACACAAGGACTCTCCCCCCCTGTGCCGACGGGCGGCCGGAGCAAGAACCGCAACCGAATCACCGCAGGTCAGGCCGATTTCGCTCACCCGGGGCCGGTGCGGCGCGATCCGCGTGCGCCGTCCCGGGCGTCCGCCGAGACGCGGACCACACGCGATTGCCGGGGGCCCATAGAGGCGACGACACGTCGTAGCACTACATTGTGTAGTACTACCGGAGGTCGGTACCTGAGAGGTGGGCATGGAAGCTCTTGAACTCGCGAGGTGGCAGTTCGGTGTCACCACGATCTACCACTTCCTGTTCGTTCCGCTCACGATCGGACTGTCGTTCATCGTGGCCGTGCTCCAGACCCTCTGGTACCGCACCGGCAAGCACGAGTACCTCCAGGCGACCCAGTTCTTCGGCAAGCTCTTCCTGATCAACTTCGCCATGGGCGTGGTCACCGGCATCGTGCAGGAGTTCCAGTTCGGCATGAACTGGAGCGAGTACTCCCGGTTCGTCGGCGACGTGTTCGGGGCGCCCCTGGCCATGGAGGCCCTGCTCGCCTTCTTCCTGGAGTCGACCTTCATCGGGCTCTGGATCTTCGGCTGGCACCGGCTCCCGCGCGGCGTCCACCTGGCCTGCATCTGGATGGTGGCGGTCGGCACCAACCTGTCCGCCTACTTCATCCTCGCCGCCAACGCGTGGATGCGGCACCCGGTCGGCTTCACCGTCAACCCGGAGAACGGGCGCGCCGAGCTCAACGACATCTGGGCCGTCCTCAGCAACGACCAGGCCTGGTCCACCTACCTGCACACCGTCTCGGCGGCGTTCATCACCGCCGGCCTGTTCGTCGTGTGCGTCAGCGCCTACAAGCTCTGGCGCAACCAGCGGCACGGCGACACCGGCACCGAGGGCGTCACGCCGCCCAGGAGCGACTTCGCCCTCTTCCGCGGCACCCTCAAGGTGGGCCTGGTCTTCACCCTCGTCGCCGGGGCGGTCGTCGTCTTCTCCGGCGACCACCAGGCCAAGCTCGCCGCCGAGTACGAGCCCATGAAGCTCGCCGCCGCCGAGGCCCTGTGGGAGACCGAGGAGGGGGCCCCCTTCTCCGCCCTGGCCGTCGGCGACACGGAGGAGCGCTACAACCCCATCGACGTCACCGTCCCGAACGTGCTCAGCTTCCTCGCGACCGGCACGTTCGACGGCGAGGTCCACGGGATGAACAACCTCCAGCAGGCCTACGAGGAGTACTACGGCCCGGGCGACTACACCCCCAACGTGTTCGTCGTCTACTGGTCCTTCCGCCTGATGATGGGCTTCGGCCTCTCCGGGGTCGCCGTCGCCGCCCTGGGCCTGTGGCTCACCAGGGGCAGGGAGCGCACCCCGACCAACCGGTGGTTCTACCTCGCGGCGATGCTGTCCCTGCCCGCCGCCCTGGCCGCGAACATCTTCGGCTGGGTGCTCACCGAGATGGGCCGGCAGCCCTGGACGGTGCACGGCTACCTGCTCACCGCCGACAGCGTCTCGCCCGGGGTGAGCCTCGGGACCGTCGCGATGAGCCTGAGCATCTTCACCGCCGTCTACGGGCTCCTCGCCGTGGTGGAGGTCGGACTGCTGGTCAAGTACGTCAAGGCCGGACCCTCCCACCTCGTCCCCGCCCTGGAGAACGACGAGGACGAGTCCGAGATCCCGCACTTCAGCTACTAGGAGCCACGGACCATGGAACTCCCCGTCATCTGGTTCATCGCCATCTCGGTCCTGTGGATCGGGTACTTCGTCCTGGAGGGGTTCGACTTCGGGGTCGGCACGCTCCTCCCGTTCATGGGCAGGCGCAACTCCGTCGACCGCCGGGTCGCCATCAACTCCATCGGCCCGGTGTGGGACGCCAACGAGGTGTGGCTGCTCACCGCGGGCGGCGCCATGTTCGCCGCGTTCCCCGCCTGGTACGCCTCGCTGTTCAGCGGCTTCTACATCCCGCTGTTCGCCATCCTCATCGCCCTGATCCTGCGCGGCGTCGCCTTCGAGTACCGGGGCAAGCGCGACAGCGACGCCTGGCGGACCTGGTGGGACCGGGCGATCTTCTTCGGCAGTGCCGCACCCGCCCTGCTGTGGGGCGTCGTGTTCGCCAACATCGTGCGGGGCGTGGCCATGGACGCCGACCACATCGTCACCGCCTCCCTGCCGGACCTGCTCAACCCCTACGCCCTGCTCGGCGGGCTGACGACGCTGTCGCTGTTCACCCTGCACGGGGCGATCTTCCTGACCCTGAAGACCGACGGGCCGGTGCGGGCGCGCGCCCGGCGGGCCGCCCTGGGCACGGCCTGCGCGGCGGTCCCCGCGGGGGCCGTCTTCCTGCTGTGGACCCAGGCCGCGTACGGCCACCCGTGGACCCTGCCGCTCGTCGTCGTCGCCGCCTCCGCCCTGGTGGGCGGGGTCGCCGCGGCCTGGAAGGGGCGCGAGGGGTGGTCGTTCGCGTTCACGGCGCTGACCGTCCTCACCGCCGTCGCCGCGCTCTTCGGGGCGCTCTTCCCGAACGTGCTCCCCTCCACCACCGACCCGGCGTTCAGCCTGACCGTGGACAACGCGTCCTCCGCGGACTACACGCTCACGGTGATGACGTGGGTGGCGGTGGTCTTCCTGCCGCTGGTGCTCCTGTACCAGGGCTGGAGCTACTGGGTGTTCCGCCGCCGGGTGACCGGCGCCTCGGTGACCGGGGAGGGCGTCACCGCGCCGGACGGACCGGGGCGCGGGGACGGGGCTGCGGAGCCCCGGAGGACCCCCGTCGCCTGACCCTCGGGGCGGGAGCCCCGCACCGCGGCGCTCCCGGCCCGGCGCGGGGCTCCCCGCGGGGCGGTGACGCCCCGATGGATACTGGCCCGGAGCCCGCACCGCGCCACCGTGTGAGAACCGCACACCCCGGGTACCCGCGGGACCCGGCCGAGACGACGAGGACCGCACGCATGAAACCCCTTGATCCGCGCCTGGTCCGCACCGCGAGCGCGGTCCGGGTGCACCTGGCGGTCTCCGTGGTCAGCGGAGTGCTCATCACGGGCCTGATCCTGGCCCAGGCATGGCTGCTCGCCCGCGCCGTCACGGGCGCCTGGCAGGGCGAGGGCCTGGACTCGCTGGGCTGGGCGATCGGCGGCGTCGCCGCCATCGCCCTGGCCCGGGCGCTGCTGTCCTACCTGGCCGAGACCTCCGCCCTGTACAGCGCCGCGCGCACGAAGTCGCAGCTGCGCCGCCGCCTGGTGGCGCACGTGACGGGGTCCGGCCGGGTGTGGACCGCCGGCCCCGGCGCCGAGGACGGCCAGGGGTCGCCGAAGGCGGGCGAACTGGTGACCCTGGCGACCAGGGGCCTGGACGCCCTGGACGACTACTTCGCCCGCTACCTCCCCCAGCTCGTCCTGGCGGCGATCGTGCCGTTCGCCGTCCTGGCCGTCGTGTTCCGGGCCGACTGGATCTCCGGGATCGTCGTCCTGGTGACCCTTCCGCTGATCCCGGTCTTCATGGCGCTGATCGGGATGCACACGCAGGCGCGCACCGACCGGCAGTGGCGGCTCCTGAGCCGCCTTGGCGGCCACTTCCTCGACGTGGTGGAGGGGCTTCCGACCCTGGCGGTGTTCCGCCGCGCCAAGGCGCAGGCGGCGATCATCCGCCGGGTCGGCGAGGACCACCGCCGGGCGACGATGGGAACGCTGCGGGTCGCGTTCCTGTCGGCGTTCGCTCTGGAGCTCCTGTCGACCCTGGCGGTGGCGCTGGTCGCCGTCGAGGTCGGCCTGCGCCTGCTCGGCGGCCACATGGACTACCAGACCGCCCTCCTGGTGCTGATCCTCGCACCCGAGGCGTACCTGCCGCTGAGGGAGGTCGGCGCCCGGTTCCACGCGAGCATGGAAGGCGTGGCCGCCGCCGAGCAGGTGTTCGCCGAACTGGACCGCAGGCGCGGCGGGGGGACGGCGGAGGGCTCGGCTCCCCCGGCGACCGGCCGGGCCGCGGCCGCGGCGGGCGGCGACATCCGCTTCGAGGGCGTGGGGATGGGCTACCCGGGCAGGGACGTGCCCGCGCTGTCCGGGTTGGACCTGGAGGTCGCGGCCGGGGAGCACGTGCTGCTCACCGGGCCCAGCGGCTCGGGGAAGACCACCCTCCTGTCACTGGTGCTGCGGTTGACCGAGCCCACGGCGGGGCGGATCAGCGTGCGCGCGCCCGGCGGCGGGTGGGAGTCCCTGGACGGGATCCCGGCCGACGACTGGAGGCTCGGCGTCGCGTGGGTGCCCCAGCACCCCTACCTCTTCGACGTGTCCGTGGCCGACAACATCCGGCTCGGCGCCCCCGGTGCCTCCCCGGAGCGGGTGCGGGAGGCGGCCCGGCTCGCCGAGGCCGACGCCTTCGTCCGCGCCCTGCCCGACGGCTACGACACCAGGCTCGGCGAGCGCGGCGCACGGCTGTCGGCAGGGCAGCGGCAGCGGATCGCGCTGGCCCGGGCGATGTGCCGCGACGCCCCGCTCGTGCTGCTGGACGAACCCACCGCCCACCTGGACCCGGAGAACGCGGCGGCGGTGCGCACCGCCGTCGCCAGGCTCCTGGAGGGGCGGACCGCCCTCATCGTCGCCCACGACACCGGTTGGGCGCGCGGCTTCCCCGGAGACACCCTGCGGACCGTGACGCTGCCACTGCCGACCCGGGAAGGGAGCGTGCCGCGATGAACCGCGACGACGCCGACAACGCCGGAGCCGCGGGGGCTCCCGGGACGGATGTGCGGACCGGCCCCGGCGGGGACGCCCCGCCGCTCCCCGGGGGCGGGCGCCGGCGCGACCCGCTGTGGCGGATGGCCGCCCTGGCCCGGCCCCGCGGCGCGAGGTTCGCCCTCGGGGTCCTGCTGGGCGCCGCGGCCACCGGCGCCGGGGTGGCTCTGCTGGGGGTCGCCGCGTGGATGCTCGCCACCGCGGCGAACCATCCCGGCATCACCGCGCTGGGCTTCTCCGTGGTCGCCACCCGTGCGCTGGGCGTGGGCCGCGGCGTCGCGCGCTACCTGGAGCGGCTGGTCACCCACGACGCGGCGTTCCGGACGCTGGCCGAGGTGCGGGTGCGGGTCTACGAGCGGCTGGCCGCGACCGAGCCGTTCGGGCGCTTCCGCTCCGGCGATCTGGTCTCCCGTCTGGTCAACGACACCGAGGCCACCCTGGACCTCCTGGTGCGCGGGCTGACACCCCCGCTGATCTCCCTGGTGACCGGCGGCGCGACCGCCCTCTTCCTGACGGCGGTGTACGTGCCGGGCGGGCTCCTCCTGGCCGGCGGCCTGCTGCTGGCCGGGCTCGCGGTCCCGCTCGCCGCCGCCGCGCTGGGCCGGGAGCCGGGCCGGCGGCAGGGCAAGGCGCGCGGCGAGCTGTCCACCGCGCTCGTGGACACCCTGCACGGGGCACCCGACCTGGTCGCCTACGGCGCGATGGACCGGCAGGTGGAGCGGGTCGACGCCGCCGACGCCGAGCTGACACGCCTGGCGCAGCGGGACGCGGCGGTCCTCGGCCTCGGCGCCGGGGCGTCCGCGCTGATCACCGGGCTGACCGTGTGGGGAGCCCTGTTCCTCGGGGTGGCCGCGGTGGAGGGCGGCTCGCTGAGCGCCGTGTCACTGGCGGTCCTGGTGCTGACGACCCTGGCGGCGTTCGAGATCGTCGCCCCCCTGCCCGCCGTCGCCGCGAAGCTGGGGGCGATCCGCGCGAGCGGAGCCCGCCTGTTCGGGGTGCTGGACACCTCGCCCGCCACCGCCCCGCCCACCCGCGCGGGCCTCGACCCCGGCGGCGACCCGACGGTGCGGGTGCGTGACCTGCGGGTGCGCTACGGGCCGGACGAGCCGTGGGCCCTGGACGGGGTGGACCTGGAGATCCCCGCCGGGTGGACGGTCGCGGTGATCGGTCCGAGCGGGGCCGGCAAGAGCACCCTGGCGTCGGTGCTGCTGCGGTTCCGCGACCCCGACGGCGGCCGGGTGGAGCTCGGCGGCGAGGACATCACGACGTACCCGGCGGACGAGGTGCGCGGGATGGTGTCCGGGGTCCCGCAGGACCCGCACGTGTTCGCCTCGACCCTGCGGGAGAACCTGCGGCTGGCCCGGCCGGAGGCGGACGACGGCGAGTTGTGGGAGGCGCTGCGGCGGGCGCGGCTGGCCGACGACGTCGCGGCGACCCCGAAGGGGCTGGACACGCAGGTGGGCACGCACGGCCTGGGGTTGAGCGGCGGGATGGTGCAGCGGCTGGCCCTGGCCCGCGCCGTGCTGGCGGCGCCCCGCGTGCTCGTGCTGGACGAACCGACGGCCCACCTGGACCCGGACACCCGCGACGCGGTGGTGGACGACCTGCTCGCCGCCGCCGAGGGGTTCTCCACCCTGCTGATCACGCACGACATGACGGGTCTGGACCGGGTGGACCGGATCTACGTGGTGCGCGACGGGAGGGTCGTCCAGCACGGGACGCACGAGGAGCTCGCGCGCGCGGAGGGCTGGTACCGCGACGTCGGCTCGGGCTGACCCCGCCGGGACCTCCGCGCGGGGCCCGTCCGCGCGGAGGTCCCGGCCCGGATCTGACACCCGGGCCGGGTTCCTCTAGTGTTCCCCCGTGGCCAATCCTGTACGTGAGTTCTTCGGCGGCGTCGGCGTCCTGGCACGCGGCTTCGTCCTGCTTCTGCGCAAACCGCGCCTGTTCCTGCTCGGGGCCCTGCCCGCCCTGCTCACCTCCCTGGTGTTCCTGGGCCTGCTGGTCCTCCTCGTGGTGAACCTGGTCGACCTGGCGGCCTGGGCGACGCCCTTCAGCGACGGCTGGGACCCCTTCTGGCAGGGGCTCCTCCGCGGAGCCGTGTCGGTCGGCATCCTGGCCGGGACGGTCCTGCTGATGGTGGTGACGTTCACGACCGTGACCCTGACGCTCGGGTCGCCCATCTACGACAAGATCACCGAGCTGGTCGAGGAGGAGCTGGGCAACGCGCCCGAGGAGCCCGACGAGTCGCTGATGGCGTCGATGTGGCGTGCCGTGCGCCAGTCGCTGGTGATCGTCGCGGTGTCCCTGCTGGTGTCGGTGCTCGTCCTCGTGGTCGGCTTCGTCCCTCTGGTGGGGCCCGTGGTCGGCCCGGTGCTGGCCGCCCTGCTGGGCGGGTGGCTGCTGGCGATCGAGCTCCTGGCGAGCGCGTTCGACCGCCGGAGGCTGACGACCATCCGCGACCGCAGGGAGCACATGGCGAGGCGGCGGATGCGGGTGCTGGGCTTCGCGGTGCCGACCTACCTCCTGCTGGCGATCCCGTTCGTGGCGGTCGTGGTCTTCCCCGCCGCCACGGCGGCCGGCGCGATCCTCACCCGCGACCTGGTGCCCTCCGGACCTGCCGGGCTCGCGTCCGGACAGGACGGGCGGGGCGGGCAGGTCGGACCGGGTGGGCAGACCGGGCCGGGCGGGCAGGCCCTCGGCGGCCCGGCCGGGAGCACGCACCGGGGAGCCCCCGGTACGGAGGGAACCCGGCCGCACCGGGCGTACCCGGGCGACCGGGGCCCGCAGCACCCGCCCCGGGGACCGCACCCGGGCTGAGCCCGGCCGGACGCAGGTCGGCCCGGTCGTCCACAGGTGAGGATCGGGCCTGGTCGGAGGCGCGGTGCGCGCTTAGGCTGGATCCGGGGGACCCGCGCCTGCCGTCGGGAGGCGGTGGCTCCCCCGGATCCCAGTCTCCCGGGCGAGCCGCAGGCGGGCAACCGACCGGTCACCCGCCTGTGGACGGTGTCGGGACGCGTCACCGCCCCCGTGCCCGTGCCCGCTCCGGGGGTTCCGCGCCCCTTCGCCCCGCCCGCTACCTCAGGCCGGGGGCGCGGCGCAGCGCCGAGGCGATCATCCGCTCGATCAGCGCCGCGTAGTCCACACCGGTGGCGGCCCACATCTGGGGGAACGCCGAGGCCGGGGTGAACCCGGGCATCGTGTTGAGCTCGTTGACGAGGATCTCGCCGTCCTCGGTGTAGAAGAAGTCCACACGGGCCAGGCCCTCGCAGCCCATCGCCTCGAACACGTCCGCCGCCATCGCGCGCAGTCTCGCCGTGGCCTCCTCCGGGATCCGCGCCGGGATGGTGAGGCTGCTCGTCGAGAGGTACTTGGCCTCGAAGTCGTAGAAGTCGAACCCGTCGGCGACGTGCACCTCGGCCGGGAAGGACACGTCGGGGGTCCCGCCGTCCTCGGCCTCCAGGACGCCGCACTCGATCTCGCGGCCGACGACCTGCGCCTCCACCAGCACCTTGGGGTCGTGTTCCCGGGCGGCCTCGACGGCGGCGACCACGGCGTCGGCGTCCGAGGTGTCGCGCACCTTGGTGATGCCGACGCTGCTGCCCGCGCGGGCGGGCTTGACGAACACGGTGGCGCCCAGCTCGGCGACGTCGTCCAGCACCCGCTTGCGCTCCGTGCGCCACTGGCGGTCGGAGATCGCGACGAAGTCGCTGGTGGGGATGCCGTTGCCGCGGAGCATGGCCTTCATGAAGACCTTGTCCATGGCGGCGGCGCTGGAGAACACCCCGGCGCCCGCGTAGCGGACCCCCATCATCTCGAACAGCCCCTGGATGGTGCCGTCCTCACCGAAGGGGCCGTGCAGCAGCGGCAGGACGACGTCCACCTCGGCGAGCCGTTCGGGGCCCTTCTCCGGGTTGACGACCATCAGCTGGCCGGCCGCGTCGAAGGGCAGGGCGAGGTCCGCGCCGTCCTCGGGGACGGTCGGGAGCGCCCGGGTGGCCTCGTCGATGCGCAGCCGTTCGGGATCGCCCGAGGTCAGCACCCAGTTGCCCGTCCTGGTGATGCCGACGGGCACGACCTCGTAGCGGTCCCCGTCGATGACGGACAACACGCTTCCCGCGGTGACGCAGGAGATCTCGTGTTCGGAACTACGCCCGCCGAAGACGACGGCGACCCGAATCTTGCGCTGCTCGGACGACATGCTGCCTGACCTTATCTCGCCAACTGATGGAACCGGAACCGGGAGAAATACCCGTGATGTGTCAGTTTCCCCCGTCGAGGGCCCGGAGGGCGTCCTCGATGAGGTCCTGGGGATCCTCCAGGCCGATGGAGAACCGCACCGCGCCCGGGGAGATGCCCGCGGCCGCCAGTTCGGCCCCGCTCATGCTGCGGTGCGAGGTGGAGGCGACGTGTCCGGCCAGGGTGTGCGTGCCCCCGAGCGAGGCCGCGATGGTCGCCACGCGCAGGCGGTCGGCGAAGGCCGTACCCGCCTCCCGCCCGCCGACAGGGTGCACGGTCACGACCGCTCCGCGTCGCCCCGCGTCGAACAGCTGGTCCGCGAGCGCGGACTGCGGGTGCGAGTCGAGGGAGGGGTGGTCGACCCGCTCCACGAGGGGGTGGCCCTCCAGCGCCGCGGCGAAGGCCGCCGCGGTCTCGCACTGGCGCTGCACCCGGAGCGGCAGCGTCTCCAGGCCGCGGTGGAGCAGGTACGCCTCGTCGGGGGCGAGGCAGGGGCCCAGGTCGATGCGCGCCGAGCGGATGCGCCCGATGAGCTCCGGCGAGGCCACGGCCACGCCGCCGGTGGTGTCGCTGTGGCCGCCGATGTACTTGGTGGCGGAGTGCACCACCACGTCGGCGCCGTGCTCCAGGGGCCGGCAGACCGCCGGTGACGCGAACGTGGAGTCCACCACCAGCGCGGCCCCCGCCCCGCGGGCGATCCGCGCCAGGCCCGGCAGGTCGGACACGGTCATCGTGGGGTTGGACAGCGTCTCGGTGAACACCACGCGGGTCCGCGGACCGACGGCGGCGCGCACCGCGTCGAGGTCGGTGATGTCCACGAAGTCGGTGCTCACCCCGAACCGGCGCAGGAGCCGGTCCAGCAGCGAGTGGGTGTTGCCGTAGATGGAGCGGGAGGCCACGACGTGCGCGCCGGCCTCGGTCAGCGCCAGGAACACGGTGCTGAGCGCCCCCATGCCCGAGGAGAAGGCCTGTCCGCGCACGTCCTCCTCCAGGCCCGAGCCCTCCAGCGCGGCCACCGCGTCGGCGAACGCGTCGACGGTGGGGCTGTCGATGCGGGCGTACGAGTAGCCGGGGGAGGCCCCCGCGAGGACGTCCGCGTACTGCTGGGAGGTGTCGAACGCGTAGGTGGTCGCCCTGTGGACCGGCATGCGCATGGGGCGCTCCTGCGGAACCGGCGCCCCGGGGAGGGAGACCGCCCGGGTGTGCTCGCCGCCGCCGGACCCTGCTGTGTGTGACATCGTGCTCGCTCTCAGACCCCGTAGCGTTCCGGCTTGCTGGTGCGCGACATGAACGCCACCAGCGCCTCGGCCGGGCTCAGGTCGTGGTGCATCATCTTGACGACGGCCTCGGTGATCGGCATGTCCACCCCGTTGGCCCACCCGAGTTCGAGGACGGACTCGGAGGACTTGACCCCCTCGGCGGTCTGCCTGGTCTCCGCCACGACCTGTTCGAGGGTCTTGCCCGCGCCCAGTTTCTCACCGAAGGTCCGGTTCCGCGACAGCGGCGAGGAGCATGTCGCGACGAGGTCCCCCATGCCCGCGAGGCCGGACAGCGTGTGCTCGTCGGCGCCCAGGGCCACCGCGAGGCGGGTGGTCTCGGCCAGGCCCCGGGTGATCAGGGACGCCTTGGTGTTGTCCCCGAACCCCATGCCCTCGGCCACGCCCACGGCGAGGCCGATCACGTTCTTCATCGCACCGCCGATCTCCACCCCGACCAGGTCGGTGCTGGTGTAGGGACGGAAGTACGCCGACTTGAACAGCGACTGGAGCCGCACGGCCGTCTCCTCGTGCGGGCACGCGACGACGGCGGTGGCGGGCTGGCGCTCCGCGATCTCCCGGGCCAGGTTGGGGCCCGACACGACCGCGATGCGCTCCTCCGGGTACTCCAGCACCTGGGCGATGATCTGGCTGACGCGCAGGCAGGTCCCCAGCTCCACGCCCTTCATGAGGCTGACGACCACCGCGTCCTCGCGCAGGTGCGGCCGCCACTCGACGAGGTTCGCGCGCAGTGTCTGCGAGGGGACCGCCAGCACGACCACGTCGGCCCCGGCGAGCGCCCCGGCGGCGTCGTTGGTGGCCCGCAGCCGGGGGTTCAGGCCGATGCCCGGGAAGTAGTCCGGGTTCTCGGAGGTCTCGTTGACCGCGTCCACGACGGACGCCCTGCGTCCCCACAGCACGACCTCGACGGGCCTGGCGCCGGGGTCCCGCTCCCGGGCCAGGTCGGCGGCGTCCGCGATGATGTTCGCGAACACGGTGCCCCAGGAGCCCGCGCCGAGAACGGCGATCCTCACGTTGTCGGTACCCATCTGCCCCGTCACGTCCCCGCGCTGCTCTTCCCGTTGTCGCCGCCGCCCGCGGCGCCGTCACCCGTTCCGCCGTCGGCGTCACCGCCGGTGAGCCGCTCGGCCCGCTTGGCCTCGGCGGCCTCCTCCCGCGCCCTCTTGAAGTCGAAGGGGATCGCGGGCGGCTCCTCCCCGCGGATCTGCGCCTGGAGCGCGGTGATGTCGCCCATGATGAGCTCGGTGGCCTCCTTGAGGACCGTCGCGGTCAGCGGCCGGCCCTCGAACCGGGACAGGTCCACCGGCGGCCCGGCGCGGAAGTCGATGCGCTTGCGCGGGAACAGGCTGGGCTTCTTGGCCCCGTACGGCAGGAGGTTCTGCTCGCCCCAGTGCGCGACCGGGACGACCGGCACGCCCGTGGTCAGCGCCAGCCGCGCCACCCCGGTCTTGGCGGTCATCGGCCACAGGCCCGGGTCGCGGGTGCAGGTGCCCTCCGGGTAGAAGATCACCGAGGAGCCGTCGCGGGTGAGGGCGACCTCCGCCTCGTGGAGCGCCTTCACGGCGTCGGTGCTGCCGCGCTTGATCGGGATCTGCCCCGTGCTCCTGGCCACCGCGCGCACCACGGGGATCTTCATGACCCCGTCCTTCATCGTGAAGGTCGGCCAGCGGCGGGCCCCGATGTAGAGGAAGTGCGCGACCGTCAGCGGGTCGGCCATCGAGAGGTGGTTCGCGGCGATGATCACCCCGCCCCGGGCCGGGACGTTCTCGGTGCCCTCCCAGGTCGGCTTGGTGATGAACCACAGCACGAACCTGACGATCCGGGAGACGACCGCCTTCACCCACCGCGATTCTCGTTGCTTGGCCACGGGACTCCTCACTTCATCGCTCCCGGCCCGTCCGGGCCGCGGAGCACAACCGGTTCAGTGTAGGACGTGGCGGAACCCTCCCAGGTGCCCCCGCCGGACCGGCCCGGGAAGGGCCGCCAGGTCAAGGCTCCGACACGCCACAGGGCGCCCGCGCCGCGCCTCCCCCGAGCGCCTACCCTCGTGACTGTCGTGGCCGATTCGACGTCCCGGGGGAAGCGTGACCGGCTTTGGAGTACGGGGCGGGGCGCCGCGCCCCGGGGTGCGCTGGTCCCTCGTCGTCCCAGTCAAGCACCTCGGCCGCGCCAAGACCCGACTGGCCCTGGCCGCCGGGGGGCTCCGCGAGGACCTGGCGCTGGCGATCGCCTGCGACACGGTCGAGGCGGCCCTGGCCTGCCCCGGCGTGGAGGCCGTGTTCGCGGTGACCGAGGACCCCCGGGCCGGCGCCGAGCTGACCGGCCTGGGCGCGGTCGTGGTCGACGGCGAGCCCGGCACCGGGCTGAACTCCGCCCTGGCCCACGGGGCCGCGGCCGCACGGCGCAGGCGGCCCGGGGCCGGGGTGTGCGCCCTGTCGGCCGACCTGCCCGCGCTGCGCCCGGACGAGCTGGGCCGGGTCCTCGCCGCGGCGGCCCGCCACGGGCGCTCGTTCCTGCCGGACGCCCCGGGTGTGGGGACGACCCTGCTCGCGGCGGCGCCCGGGCACCCCTTCACCCCCGCCTTCGAGGGGGCCTCGCGTGCGCGGCACCGGGACGGGGGCGCGCACGAGATCGCGCTCCCGGACGTGGCGTCGGTCCGGCGGGACGTGGACACCCCGGAGGACCTGTGCGACGCGGTGGGCCTGGGGGTGGGTCCGCGGACCCGTGAGCTGTGGGAGACGGTCGCGGGCAGCTGCCTGCGGTCGCAGGGCGCGCCCTGACGCCCCTGGGGGCTCCGGGAGGGCCCGTCCCGCGCTCGTGGGACCTCTGAGACGCACAGAACGTCCTGTGGCGCGTGTGACCGTCCTCCGGGCGTGCCTCCCGCCGTCGGGAGCACGGGACTCCTCCGCCGCACCCGGAACAGAGATCCGCCCGGGCTCCCCGAAGGGAACCCGGGCGGACTCGGCCCGTCGCCGTGTGGCGGTGGGCTACTTCTTCTTGTCCCCGTTGACGAGGGCCTTGAAGTCAGCGCCGGCGCGGAACTTCGGAACGAAGCTCGCGGGGACGTTGATGGTGGCCCCGGTGGCCGGGTTGCGCGCGGTGCGAGCCGCGCGCTCGGACTTCTCGAAAACGCCGAAGCCCGTGATGGCGACCTTGTCGCCCGACGCCACGGTTGCCTGAATGGTCTCAAGCACAGCGTTGACCGCTTCGGTCGCGGTCTTCTTGTCTCCGAGACGATCGGAGATCGCGTCGATCAGGTCACGCTTGTTCATAAGGTTCCTCCGGTTCCCCCTTGCTCGCACGAAATTAGGGGAAGCAGAGGCCCTTACACAAATACAAACGCCTACGGGCAAGGCGTGTCGGCGCCTTCCCCACCTGCGGGGGAGCCTCACGGAGGGTGCGGTCTGGACCGGTGGAGCCCGGGACTGCGGTCCCTTTTGACCCCTTCTGTAGCTCTCAAATGCCTACGTATAACCGGATTCCGGGCAGCAGACACGCCGAGCTTAAGGACAGCGGGAACGTAAGCGAACGCTCACACCAAGTAAAGGTAAAATATTTCTGGGCCGGGGGTGTGCTGCGTCACACGACGCCTCGATCCCCGGCCCAGAACACGATCCGGCCCCTACAGGGTCACGGGGAGCCACGGCTTCCGGGTCGCCTCGAAGGCCCCGACCTCGTCGGTGTGGCGCAGCGTCAGGGCGATGTCGTCCAGCCCCTCCATCAGCCGCCAGCGGGTGTAGTCGTCGAGCTCGAACGGCTCCTGCACCCCGGCGCCCGGGGAGCGCACCTCGCGCTCGACGAGGTCGACGGTCACCTCGGTCGCCGGGTCGGCCTCGACGGCCTTCCAGATGCGCTCGATGACCTCCTGGGGCAGCAGGACGGTCAGCAGCCCGCCCTTGAGCGAGTTGCCGCGGAAGATGTCCGCGAAGCGCGAGGACAGCACGGTCTTGAAGCCGTAGTCCTGGAGCGCCCAGACGGCGTGCTCGCGGGAGGAGCCGGTGCCGAAGTCCGGGCCGGCCACCAGCACGGACGCGCCCTCGTACTCGGGGCGGTTGAGGACGAAGTCCGGGTCGGACTTGCGCCACTCGGCGAACAGGCCGTCCTCGAAGCCGGTCCGGGCGACCCGCTTGAGGTAGACGGCCGGGATGATCTGGTCGGTGTCGACGTTGCTGGAGCGCAGCGGCACGGCCCGACCGGTGTGGACGTCGAACTTCTCCATGGGGAGGTCTCTCCTAACGGGTCAGGGGCTACAGGGCGGCCAGGTCGGCGGGCGAGGACAGGGTGCCGCGCACGGCGGTCGCCGCGGCGACCTGCGGCGACACCAGGTGGGTACGCCCGCCGCGGCCCTGGCGGCCCTCGAAGTTGCGGTTCGAGGTCGAGGCGCTGCGCTCGCCCGGCTTGAGCTGGTCGGGGTTCATGCCCAGGCACATCGAGCAGCCCGCCTCGCGCCACTCGGCGCCGGCGGCCTCGAAGACCTCGCCCAGCCCCTCCGCGTTGGCCTGCTCCTTGACCCGCATGGACCCGGGGACCACGAGCATGCGCACCCCCTCGGCGACCCTGCGGCCCCGGATGATCTCGGCGGCGGTGCGCAGGTCCTCGATGCGGCCGTTGGTGCACGAGCCCAGGAAGACGGTGTCCACCCGGACCTCCCGCATCGGCGTCCCCGGCGCGAGGTCCATGTAGGCCAGGGCCTTCTCCGCGGCGGCGCGGGCCGAGGGGTCCTCGTAGGAGGCGGGGTCGGGGACCTCGGCGTGCAGGGGCACGCCCTGGCCGGGGTTGGTGCCCCAGGTGACGAACGGGCTGAGCTCGTCGGCGTCCAGGACGACCTCGGCGTCGAAGACGGCGCCCTCGTCGGTGCGCAGGCTCTTCCAGTGCTCGACGGCGGCCTCGAAGTCCTCGCCCCGGGGGGCGTGCGCGCGGCCCTCGATGTAGTCGAACGTGGTCTGGTCAGGGGCGATCATCCCGGCGCGGGCGCCCGCCTCGATGGACATGTTGCACACGGTCATGCGGGCTTCCATGGACAGGGCCTCGATGGCCTCGCCCCGGTACTCGATGACGTAGCCCTGGCCGCCGCCGGTGCCGATCTTGGCGATGACGGCGAGGATGATGTCCTTGGCGGACACCCCCGGCCGCAGCGTTCCGTCGACCGTGACCGCCATGGTCCGGAAGGGCGCCATGGGCAGGGTCTGGGTGGCCAGCACGTGCTCGACCTGGCTGGTGCCGATGCCGAAGGCCAGGGCCCCGAACGCGCCGTGGGTGCTGGTGTGGCTGTCGCCGCAGACGATGGTCATCCCGGGCTGGGTGAGGCCCAGCTGGGGGCCGACCACGTGCACGACGCCCTGCTCGATGTCGCCCATCGGGTGCAGGCGCACGCCGAAGTCGGAGCAGTTCTTGCGCAGTGTCTCGACCTGCTTGCGGGAGACGGGGTCGGCGATCGGGGCGAGGAGGTCCTGCGTGGGGACGTTGTGGTCCTCTGTGGCGATGGTCAGGTCCGGGCGCCGGACCTTGCGGCCGGCCAGACGCAGCCCCTCGAAGGCCTGGGGGCTGGTCACCTCGTGGACCAGGTGGAGGTCGATGTAGAGCAGGTCCGGCTCGCCGTCGGCACGTCGGACGACGTGCTCCTCCCAGACCTTCTCGGCCATCGTGCGTGCCATGGGCGGTCGCCTCTCTCGTGTCAGACGTGTCGGGCTCGTCTCGGTGTGCCCTGCGCGGACTGCGGGCCGACTTGCATTCCATATTTCGAGACGGCAATATCAAGCCATGGACAACTCTAGCTCATCCAGCGGCGTCGGTGTCCTGGACAAGACCATGTCCGTCCTCGACGCCCTGGAGTCCGGTCCGGCCTCCCTCGCCCAGTTGGTCCAGATCACCGGACTGGCACGGCCGACCGCGCACAGGCTGGCCGTCGCCCTCGAACGGCACCGCATGGTCTCCCGGGACAGCCAGGGCCGGTTCGTGCTCGGCCCCCGCCTCGGCGAACTCTCCATAGCGACCGGGGAGGACCGCCTGCTGGCCGTCGCGGCCCCCGTCCTCGTGCAGCTGCGCGACCTGACCGGCGAGAGCGCCCAGCTCTACCGCCGCCAGGGCGACCTGCGGGTGTGCGTGGCGGCCTCCGAGCGGAGCAGCGGCCTGCGGGACACGGTCCCCGTGGGCAGCGAGCTCCCCATGAACGCCGGTTCGGCCGCCCAGGTCCTCCTCGCCTGGGAGGACTCCGACCGCATACGGCGGTCGCTGGTGGGCGCCCGCTTCACCGCCGCCAGCCTCGCCCAGGTGCGCCGCCGCCGCTGGGCCCAGAGCGTCGCCGAGCGGGAGCAGGGCGTGGCGTCGGTGTCCGCCCCGGTGTCCGGCCCCGGCGGGCGCGTGATCGCCGCCGTCTCGGTGTCCGGCCCGATAGAGCGCCTGACCCGCTCCCCCGGCCGCATCCACTCCCAGGCCGTGCTGTCGGCCGCCGAGAAGATCAGCGAGTCGCTGCACACCGAGGTCGCCCACTGACGCGCCCCACCGTCCGCAGGCCCTTCCCCCGGGTCGACCGGAGGACGGGGCCCGCCCCTCCGCCGGAGCCGACCCGCCTCGAACAGGCGACCGCGCCCCCGGTGCTCCGGGCGGCGCGGTTCCGCGTCCGGGGCCGGTGCGCACGGGCGCTCCGCGGTCCCCTGGGGGCCGCCTGCGGCCCCGGCACGGCACCGGCCCGAAGACCGGGCACGTCGGTCCGGGAACGCCGGTGCGGGCACGTCGGTCCGCGCCCGGGCCGGTCCCGCCCCGACCGTCAGGCGCCCACGAGGTCCATGGGCGAACGGGCCGAGATCGTGGCCGTCTTCGTGGACGCCCCCTCGGCCGCCACGGTGAACTCGCTCTCCGGGGACAGGGCGATCATCCCCAGCCAGTCGCGCACGGTCATCCCGCGCACCAGCTCGGTCGGCTTCGCCGCGCCGCCCTCGCCGTCGACCATGACCAGGGCGTGGATGCGGTTGGTGACCGTGGCGAGCACGACGGGGTGGTCGAACGACTCCAGCCGGCGGAAGACGTCCACGGCCTCGTCGCCGGGCGAGCAGACCAGGATGGTGTAGCGCCCCCGGGGATCGCGCACCCGGGGGTTCTTGACCAGGTAGTGGATGAACTCGCGGGTCGTGCGGGCGTGCGCGGCGAGCAGCTTGGACACGCGCCGCACGTCGGGGCTGTCGACGTGGCGCACGAGGGCCAGCTCGACCTTGCGCGTGGTCTGGAGGAGCCAGTCGATCTCGGTGGCCTCCGCGCGGGTGGGGCGCAGTTCGCCGTCGTCCAGGCCGATCCCGCCGAGCCACGCGTTGACCTCGGACCACAGCCACACGGAGGAGCGGCCGACGGTCGCCTCCGGCGCGGGGAACGGGACGCCGTCCCGGCGCTGGCCGCGGGTCCACTGGGTGACGTTCTGCCTGGTCCGGCCGGTGAGTTCCGCGATGTCGGAGACACCGACGAGCTCCCGGTCCAGACGGACCAGCCGCACCCGGGGCGCCGTGGCGTGGACGCGCTCCATGAGCGCCCTGGCCGCGGTGACGGCGTCGGGCCCGGCCCCGGCCACGGTCAGCCGGGTCACCCCGTGGGAGGAGGAGACCACCGCGTCGAGGTCCTCGGTGAGGGTGTGGACCGAGTCGTGGTCGTCCAGGGTGATCCCGTCGACGACGAAGACGAACTCGTACTCGGCCATCGGCCCCGCCCTCCTCCGTCGCACCGCCCCGCGCACCGGGGACCGGGGCGCGCCGGCCCCGCGTTGGCGTTGACAAACGTCAACAACAGGGTACCTGCCGCGGCGTGATCGCACCATGCCCGGGACGGGGCCGCCGCCGCGGCCCGCACCCGTCGTCCGCGGCCGGACCCCGGGACGCGCCGCCCGCTCCGCCGAGGGGCCGGCCGCCCCGCCGGGATCACCCGCGGGGGCCGCTCGCACCGCGCCGGGGGTCGTCCGGGGGCATGGGGCAGCGCCGGGCCTCCTGCCTGATCCGGCGTGCGGCCCGGCCGGAGTCCCTCGGCGTCCCGGGAACCTGGATGCGGGTGCAGCCGCAGTCGCAGTACAGGCGGCCCCAGTGGCCCTCTCGCCTGAGCACCCACCCCCGCTCCCCCAGCTCCTTGAGGACCTCCCGGACCTCCTTGTCCTGGTGGCGCCCGGGACCGAGCTCACGGCCGGTCACGGCGCACCGCCTCCCCGCGGGGAGGGGCGTGCGGCCCGGTCGGCCGTCCGGGGGGAGAGGTCGCTCTTCATACGCTCCGACAGGGGGTTGGGCGGTCGGGGAGACTGCGCCGCCCCAGTATTCCAGGGGCGGCCCGCCCGCGCGGGCACACCCGGGCCACACGCGGCGGCGGCGAACGGTTTCCGCGCCCCCGGCCCCGGTCCCCGCACGACCGGAGCGCGGGCGGGCGGTGGTTTCGGGGCAGACCTCGGCAGGAGGTCCGCGACGCCGGGGACTGACGGCTCCGGGAGGCCGCGACAACGGTGGTGCCCCACGGATCCGACCGGCGTCCTGCACGGGCGGCGGGCCCTGAGGCCACGGCGAGGGGGCGGCCCCGGACGCACGAAAGGCCCCATCCTTGCGGATGGAGCCTGACTGGTACCCCCGAGCGGATTCGAACCGCCGTTACCGCCTTGAGAGGGCGGCGTCCTAGGCCACTAGACGACGGGGGCCGGACGGGTCGGAGCAGGACCGCGAAACCACGATACCCACACCAACCGGACATCGGTGACATGCACCGACCCAGAAAAAAACTCCCACACCGTGGGAGTCTCTCCCTGTTGGTACCCCCGAGCGGATTCGAACCGCCGTTACCGCCTTGAGAGGGCGGCGTCCTAGGCCACTAGACGACGGGGGCGCAACGGATCAGAGATCCGTGAGACTCACGGAGACCGCAAGTCTGCGCTGGGGTACCAGGACTCGAACCTAGACTAACTGAACCAGAATCAGTCGTGCTGCCGATTACACCATACCCCAGTGCCCTGGGAGGACCCGGTAGCTTCCGCTTCCCTGTCCCCCTCGGCGACGTGGATAACTCTAGCGGACATTCGGAGTGGTCGCGAACCGAATGCGGGGCGGCCGGCCTGTGGCTCCGACCACCCCGGACCGGGGTCCGCGCCTACTCGGACGCGGAGGCCTCCTGGGCGCGCAGCTTGGCCAGCGCGGCCTCCAGCCGCGCCCGCACGCGCTCGCGGCCGAGCAGCTCCAGCGACTCGAACAGCGGCAGTCCGACCGTCCGCCCGGTGACCGCGACGCGCACCGGGGCCTGCGCCTTGCCCAGCTTCAGGCCGAGCGTCGCGCCGGTCTCCTCGGTGGCGGTCTTGAGGTCCTCGGCGGTCCACGGCAGCCCCGGGTCGGCGAAGCGGGACAGGGCGGCCTCCAGCATCTCCGCGCCGACGCCCGGCTTCATGGCCTTGGCCCAGCTCTTCTCGTCCTCGACGGGCTCGGGGAGGAACAGGAAGTCCACGTTGGGCACGATCTCGCTGAGCACCGCCACGCGGCTCTGCGCGAGCGGTGCGACGGCGGCGAAGACCTCGGGGTCGTAGTCGGCCGGGTCCCACGGCGCGGCGTCACCGGTCAGCCACGGCCGGCAGCGCTCCGCGAACTCCTCGGCGCTCAGCGCGCGGATGTACTCGCCGTTGAACGCGCGGAGCTTCTTCTCGTCGAAGAAGGCGCTGGAGCTGTTGACGTCCTCGATGCGGAACAGGGGCACCATCTCCGACCACGGCATGATCTCGCGGTCGTCGCCGGGGGCCCACCCCAGCAGCATGAGGTAGTTGACCATCGCCTCGGCGAGGTAGCCCTCCTCCTGGTAGGACTCCAGGGCCACCTTGTCACGGCGCTTGGACAGCTTCTTGCGCTGCTCGTTGACGATGACGGGCAGGTGCGCCCACACCGGCGGGGTCAGGCCCAGCGCCTCCCACAGCAGCTGCTGCTTGGGGGTGTTGGACAGGTGCTCCTCGCCGCGGACGACCTGGTTGATGCCCATCTCCACGTCGTCCACGACGTTGGCCAGGACGAACAGCGGCGAGCCGTCGGCACGCGCGATCACGAAGTCCTCGATGGCGGAGTGCTCGAACTCCACCCGGCCGCGGATCCGGTCCTCCACCACGGTGGGCCCGCCGTCGGGCACGCGGAAGCGCAGAGCGCGGCCGGGGCCCGGCTCCAGGCCGCGCTCACGGCAGTGGCCGTCGTACCCCAGGTTGGGGTTGTCGCGCCGCTCCTGCACCTGCTCGCGGGTGCAGTCGCAGTAGTAGGCGCGGCCGTTCTTGTACAGCTCCTGCGCGGTCTCGCGGTGCTTGTCGGCGTAGGCCGACTGGAAGTAGGGGCCCTCGAAGTGCGGGTCGTCCTCGCCGATGCCGAGCCAGGCCAGCGCACGGACGATGCCCTCGGTCCACTCGGGACGGTTGCGGGCGGCGTCGGTGTCCTCGATGCGCAGCACCATGCGCCCCTCGGAGCTCTGCTGGGCCAGCGCCCAGTTGAACAGTGCGGATCGGGCGCCGCCGACGTGGAACATGCCCGTGGGGGACGGGGCGAAGCGGGTACGAAGCGAAGTCTCAGTCACGCAGCCCAGGGTATCCGTGGTGTGCGGGGGCCCGGGGGAGGTCCGCCGGCGGCCGGGCGGCCTCACTCCTGCGCGGGCCTGACCGCCAGGGGCCTCGGGAAGCCGAAACCGATCCCGTACCCCTGGGCCAGGGCGTCCGCGAACGCCGCGGCGATCTTGGTCTCACCGCCGGCGTTGGGGTGGGTGCCGTCGTAGGTGTCGGCGGCCGCGTCCCAGGACTCCCTGCCCGCGACGTCGAGGCTGATCACGGGCGAGGTGTCCGTGGACAGGTCGGCGGCGACCTCGCGGACGAGCTCGTTGTAGGCGTAGACCCGCAGCGCGAACCCCTCGTCGGACTCGGCCAGGGCGATGGGGAGGGCCTCGGCGATCACGATGCGCAGGTGCGGGTTGCCCGCGCGGGCCGACTCCACGTAGCCGCGCAGCCGGTGCTCCATCTCCTCCATGGTGACGGGCCACAGCAGGTCGTTCACGCCGAGCATGACGCACAGGACGTCGGGCCGGTGGACCCGGACCTCCTCCCCGATGGAGGCCGCGGCGTCGCGCAGGGTGCGCCCCCACAGGGCGTTGTGGTTCTGGTCGAAGTCGGGGTCGCGGTACTCGACGGTGTCCGGGTCGCCGTCGGCTCCGGGCCAGACGACCCCCTCCAGCCCCTGCGGCTCCCCGGGGGAGGGGCCGGAGGGCTCCTGTCCCGGGCGGTCCGCCGGGGCGCCGTCCCCGCCGCCCTCCTCGTAGTCCTCGGCCGGGTCCTGCGCGGGACTCTCCACGGCCTCGTCCCCGGTCGTGGGGACGGGCAGGATCATCTCCCGGGTGGCGGGATCGGTGTAGGGGCCGACGAAGTCGAGCCCCTCCACCTGCGGGGCGAGGTGGTTCCACAGGTGGTAGCGCCAGGTCCGGTCGCCGTTGGCGCCCTGGGTCATCGAGTCGCCCGCCAGCATGATGCGGCGCGGGTGGTCCACTGGTCCCTCCGCTTCCCGTACGGTCTCGCCGCCGTCGTCGCGCACGGCGGTCCAGTAGAAGGTCCCCGCGACCAGGAGCACGGCCGCGAGCGCGCCAGCGAGGACGAGGGGGCGGGGGCGGCGGTGTCGGGGGGTCGTCACGTGTGGGCCTTCCGCTGGTCCGTGGGCCGGCGGCGAGGCGCGCCGCCGGCCCCGTGGTGGGACGGTGTTCCGCGGGCTCCCGGCCGCGGAGCCCGGTCAGTCGCGGGCCACCACCCGGTTGCTGATGGTGCCCAGCCCCTCCACCGTCACCGAGACCTCCTGGCCGATCCGCACCGGCCCCACCCCGGCCGGGGTACCGGTGAGGACCACGTCACCGGGGAGGAGCGTCATGAAGGAGGTGACATAGGCGATGATGTCCGGGATGTCGTGGATGAACTGCGAGGTCCGCCCGGACTGGCGGACCTCCCCGTCCACGGTGGTGGTGAGCGCCAGGTCCTGGGCCTCCTCGATGCTCAGCCCGGTGGTGATCCAGGGCCCGATCGGGCAGAAGGAGTCGAAGCCCTTGGCCCGCGTCCACTGCTTGTCCTTCTTCTGGAGGTCGCGTGCGGTGACGTCGTTGGCGACGGTGTACCCGAAGATCACGTCCTTGGCGCGCTCGCGCGGCACCTCCCGGCAGGGCCGCGAGATGACGATGGCCAGCTCGCCCTCGAAGTCGACCCGCTCCGAGACCGAGGGGTGGAAGATCGGGTCGTTGGGACCGGCCACGGAGGTGGACGGCTTGAGGAACACGACGGGCTCGTCGGTGGACTCGCCCGTGACGTCCTTCATCTCCGCGACGTGGTCGGCGTAGTTCTTGCCGATGCAGACCACCTTGGTGGGCAGGACCGGTGAGAGCAGCCGGACGTCGGAGAGCCTGGCCCTCTCACCTGTCAGTTTGATGTCGCCGAGGAGAGGGTGTCCGCTCAGCCGCGCGACGAACTCCTCCCCACTGTCGGAATCGGTGTCGATCAGCCCGAAACCGACCTCGTCCCCGACCGCGAACCGTGCGATGCGCACCTGGTGCCTCCCAGCAGCCCCGTTGTCTCTCTTGCGGTTGAAGCGTATCCGCGCGCCGGGGCCGGGGTGCGGGCGGGACTCGGTCCGGAACCCCGGCGGGCCAGGACCGGAACCCGGGGTGCGACGGTCCGCAGGCCTCCGTGCGCACAACGGCCGAGCTCCGGGACACCGGGCTTCCCCGGATGCCCGCCTGGCCCGAACTCCGGGTGAACTCTGGCATGCTGGGTCCGATATCCACTGTCGAGAGGTTGCTCGTCGTGCCCACGTCCGCTTCGCCCACGGGCCGGTCCCGTGCCAGGCACCGCCGACGCCGGTACCCGATGGGGCTGGCACTGGGCCTGTGCCTGGTCTCGGGTGCCTCGGCCGTGCTCATGATCAGCGTGCCCGCGCCGCCGTCCGACCTCGACTCCCCCTCGGAGACCTCCGCCACCGCCCCTGTGGGCGACGGCGTTCCCGACGACTCCGGCGACCCCAGGGCCTCGGCGGAGGAGTCCGGGCAGGTGGACAGCGCCTCCGGGCAGGGCCAGGAGACCTCCCCCTCCCCGGAGGACGCGGAAGAGGAGGAGCCCGTCCTCCTCCGCTCCGCGGAGGAGGAGGTCGACAGCGCCGACGGCGAGATGACCGTGATGGAGGGCGAGAGCGACGTCATGGGGGACGGCCCCCTGACGACCTTCGCCGTGGAGGTCGAGGACGGGCTCCCCGGCAAGGCCGAGGACTTCGTGGCCGCCGTCGAGGAGATCCTGGGCGACCCCCGCAGCTGGGGGGACGACGGGGAGCGCTCGCTCCAGCGGGTGGACGGCGACGACGCCGACATCCGGGTCCTGCTGGCCGCTCCGGACACCGTCGACCGCATGTGCGCCCCGCTCAACACCAACGGGTACGTCTCCTGCGCCAACGGCAACCGGGCGATCATCAACCAGAACCGCTGGGTGGGGAGCGTCCCCCACTTCGACGACGACCTGGAGACCTACCGGATCTACCTGATCAACCACGAGGTGGGGCACACCCTGGGCCACGGCCACGTCGACTGCCCCGGCGAGGGCGAGCCCGCCCCCGTGATGCAGCAGCAGACCCTCGGCCTCCAGGGGTGCGAGGCCAACGGCTGGGTCCACCCGGACAACGGGCCCGCCGACGGGTCCGACGAGGACCCCGACGACTGACCCGCCGCCGCGCGCCCGCCGCGGGCCGTCCCGTCAGACCTGCGGATAGCCCTGCCGGAGGAGTCCGTAGGTGACGGCCTGTTCGAGCGCCGCCCAGGACGCGTCGACGACGTTGGGGCCGACGCCCACCGTGGTCCACTCCCCCGCCCCGTCGCTGAAGGACACGAGGATGCGGGTGACGGCGTTGGTACCCGAGGTGCCCTCCAGGATGCGGACCTTGTAGTCCGTCAGCTCCAGTCCGGCCAGGGCGGTGTAGGCGCCCTCCATGGAGCTGCGCAGCGCCCGGTCGAGGGCGTTGACCGGACCGTTGCCCTCGGCGGTGGCGATCACGCGCTCGCCCTTGACGAGCAGCTTCACCGTGGCCTCGGTGAGGCTCTCGTAGCCGTTGGACAGGGAGTCGGCGCCCGTGGCCGGCCTGCGCTCGGTGATGACCCGCCACGACTCGGTGTCGAAGTAGCGGACCGGGGAACCGAGCTCCTCGCGCAGCAGCAGCTCCAGGGAGGCGTCGGCCGCCTCGAAGCTGTACCCGGAGAGCTCCAGGGCCTTGACCCGCTCCACGACCCGGCCGGCCAGCGCCCGGTCGCCGGAGAGGTCCAGCCCCAGCTCCTGGGCCTTGAGCTCGATGGAGGCCCGTCCGGCCATGTCGGAGACGAGCATCCGCATGGTGTTGCCGACCAGGGCGGGGTCGGTGTGCTGGTACAGGTCGGGGTCGACCTTGATCGCCGAGGCGTGCAGCCCCGCCTTGTGGGCGAACGCCGACACCCCCACGTAGGGCTGGTGGGTGTCGGGGGTGAGGTTGACGATCTCCGCGACGGCGGTCGCGACGCGCGTCATCTCCGGCAGGCAGCCGTCGGGGAGCACGTCGAGGCCGCGCTTGAGGGTGAGGGCGCCGACCACCGAGAACAGGTTGGCGTTGCCGACCCGTTCCCCGTAGCCGTTGGCGGTGCACTGCACGTGGGTGGCCCCGGCGTCCACGGCGGCGAGGGTGTTGGCGACGGCGCAGCCGGTGTCGTCCTGGGCGTGGATGCCCAGGCGGGCGCCGGTGGCCTCGCGGACCTCGGTGACGACGCGGGTGATGTCGCCGGGGAGCATGCCGCCGTTGGTGTCGCAGAGGACGACGACGTCGGCCCCCGCCCCGGCGGCGGTGCGGACCACGTCGAGGGCGTGGTCGGGGTTGTGGTGGTAGCCGTCGAAGAAGTGCTCGCAGTCCACGAACACGCGCTGGCCGTGTTCGCGCAGGTGGGACACCGTGTCGGCGATCATGGCGAGGTTCTCGTCGAGGGTGGTGCGCAGGGCGCGCTCGACGTGCCGGTCGTCACTCTTGGCGACAAGGGTGACGACCGGCGCGCCGCTGTCGCGCAGGGCGGCCACCTGGGGGTCGTCGGCGGCCCGCACACCGGCCCGGCGGGTCGCGCCGAACGCGGTGAGCTGCGCGTGCCTCAGCGTGAGCTCTCGTGAAGCCCGCTGGAAGAACTCGGTGTCCTTGGGGTTCGCCCCCGGCCACCCTCCCTCGATGAACGCCACCCCGAAGTCGTCCAGCAACTGCGCGATGGCCAGCTTGTCGGAGACCCGCAGGTTGATCCCCTCGCGCTGGGCTCCGTCGCGCAGCGTGGTGTCGAAGACGTGGAAACTGTCGTCCCTCATGGGCGGAACTCCCGAAGGTGGATGCTGTGGTGTGGCCGACCGGCCCCCGCCAACAAAAAAGACCCCCCGTGGACACGAGAGGTCGGCGCGCTGGCGAGGTACGTCGGTCAGCCAGCGCGCCTCACGATAATGAGAACCTGAGACGGCATGAGGTCAGTGTGCCACAAGGCGGCCGGGTCCTCCGTGTTCAGCGGCCGATTGTCCCATTGTTCGAGACGGGAGTTTCTCGGAACGGACGTTTCACCCCCTCGGACCGCGGCGCCGGGACACGCCTGGGCGTACGCGCTCCCGGGGAGGCGGCGGGCCGCCCCCGTCGGGACGGCCCGCGCGCGGTCAGGCCCTAGGCGTCACGGCCCGAGAACTTGGTGATCCAGCCGTGCTTGTCGGCGCGCAGCCCCGTCTGGAGGCCCACCAGCTCCTCGCGGAGGCGCATGGTGACCGGTCCGGGCGTGCCGTCGCCGACCGTGAACGCGCCCTCGTCGCTCTTGACGAACCCGACGGGCGTGATCACGGCCGCGGTGCCGCAGGCGAACACCTCGGTGAGTTCCCCCGACTCGGCCGCCTCGCGCCACTCGTCGGTGGAGATGGGGGCCTCCTCCGCCGGGATGCCGAGGTCGGGGGCCAGGGTCAGCAGGGACTCACGGGTGATGCCGGGCAGGAGGGTGCCGGTCAGCGGGGGCGTGCGCAGGCGCGCGTTCTCACCCGAGCCGAACACGAACCACAGGTTCATGCCGCCCATCTCCTCGACCCAGCGGTGTTCGCGGGAGTCGAGCCAGACGACCTGGTCGCACCCCTTCTCGACCGCCTGGGACTGCGCGAGGAAGCTCGCCGCGTAGTTGCCCGCGAACTTGGCCGCGCCGGTCCCGCCCGGGGCCGCGCGCGTGTAGTCCTTGGACAGCCAGACGGTCACCGGCTTGACGCCGCCGGAGAAGTACGAGCCGACCGGGGACGCGATCAGCAGGTAGAGGTAGCTGCGGGACGGGTGGTTCACACCCAGGCCGACGTCCGTCGAGATCATGAACGGGCGCAGGTAGAGGCTGAAGTACTCCTTGTCCGGCACCCAGGCGCCGTCGTGCTGGAGGAGCAGGGCGATGGACTCGAGGAACAGCTCCTCGGGAAGCGCCGGCATGGCCATGCGCGCCGCGCTCCTGTTGAGCCGGGCGGCGTTGGCCTCGGGACGGAACGACGCGAGCGAGCCGTCCGGGTGGCGGTAGGCCTTGAGTCCCTCGAAGATCTCCTGGGCGTAGTGCAGGGCCGATGTGGCCGGGTCCAGGCTCAGCGGGCCGTACGGCTCCAGCTTGGCGTCGTGCCACCCCCGGCCCTCGGTGTAGCGGATGGTCACCATGTGGTCGGTGAACACCTGCCCGAAACCGGGATCCTCCAGCAGTGCCTCCCGCTCCTGCGGGGTCTTCCGCCGGTCGGAGAGCTGGATGTCGAACGTCAACCCCGCTGTGGTGGTGTCGTTGTTCATGTCGTCGGTGGTCCTCTCGGGTGCAACAGGTCGGCAGCGCCGCCGACCTGGAATCCAGTCTGGCGGAAGAGCGCACCCGGTGCCAGGGCGGACCCTGGGGCCCGGACACGGCGACAGGCGCGCTCGGGTTGTTCCGGGCGCGCCTGCCGGTGTCGGTCCCAGGGACCGTGCCACCCGTCGAGCGGGTGGCCCCTTGCCGTCGGCCGCGCCTCGGAGAAGGGCAGGGCCGACGGAACGTGCGTCAGCCCTGCTCGGCTACTCGCGCGGCGAGGTCGTCGCCGACCTGGGCCGTGGATCGCGACCCGCCGCCCTGGGCGCGGGTCTTGAGGTCCGCGGCTACCGCGTTCTCGATGCGGCGGGCCGCCTCGGGGACCCCCAGGTGGTCGAGCATCGTCGCGGCGGACAGCACCGTGGCGGTGGGGTCGGCCTTGCCCTGGCCCGCGATGTCGGGCGCGGAGCCGTGGACGGGCTCGAACATGCTGGGGAACGTGTTGTCCGGGTTGATGTTGCCGCTGGCGGCCAGGCCGATGCCACCGGTGATGGCGGCGCCGATGTCGGTGATGATGTCGCCGAACAGGTTGTCGGTGACGACCACGTCGAAGCGCGCGGGCTGGTTGACGAAGAACATCGACGCGGCGTCGACGTGGCAGTAGTCCACGGCGACCTGCGGGTACTCGGAGCCGACCTCCCGCACCACGCGCTGCCACAGCTCGCCGGCGAAGGTCAGGACGTTGTCCTTGTGGACCAGCGTGAGCTTCCTGCGCGGTCGGGACGCGGCCTTCTCGAAGGCGTAGCGGACCACGCGCTCCACGCCGAAGCGGGTGTTGACGCTGTCCTGCGTGGCGACCTCGTGGGGGGTGCCCTTGCGCAGCACGCCGCCGGCTCCGGCGTAGGGGCCCTCGGTGCCCTCGCGGACCACGAGCATGTCGATGTCCTCGGGGCCCACGCCCGCGAGCGGGCTGGCCACCCCCGGGTACAGGCGGACCGGGCGCAGGTTGACGTAGTGGTCGAAGTCGAAGCGCAGGCGCAGCAGCAGCCCGCGCTCCAGCACCCCGCTGGGCACGGACGGGTCGCCGACCGCGCCGAGGTAGAGGGCCTCGTGTCCGGCCAGCTCGGTCCGGACCGATTCGGGCAGCGTCTCGCCCGTGCGGTGCCAGAGCTTCGCGCCCAGCTCGTACTCGGTGGTCTCCACGGCGAGGTCCTGCTGGGCGGCCGCGACCTCCAGCACCTTGAGCCCTTCGGCCACGACCTCGGGGCCGATCCCGTCTCCGGGGATGACGGCCAGTTTCACGGTGCGAGCTGCCATACGGACTGCCTCTGCTTCGGGTACGACCCCACCGGGCATTTCTCAGATGGTGAGATCAGATTGAACACTGGATGAGACAACCTTACCGGCCCGGGAGACCCGGGGCGTCCCGCCCGCGCGATTTTGCGCCGCAGGCCCGGACCGCCCCCCGGACCCCTCCCCGGGGCGGGGCCCGCGCGGCGCCGCCGGGGCGGCGGCCCCCGGAACACGACCGCCCGCCGGGCGCCGGGGCGCCCCGCGCGACGGGTCGGCGGGCTCAGGCCCGGCGGTTCAGGGCGTCCTGGAGGGCGCGGTTGAGCTCGTCCTCGGAGTCGGGCGCGGTCGGGTACTCGATCATGTCGTACATGCGATCCTCCGGATGCGTTGCGTGACCGGCCATGGGAACGGCCCGGCCACGGGCCTTCGCGGTTGCGCCCTGCGGCGCCGCGCGCTCTGCGGCCGCGGCCCGGCGGGATGGCGCCGAACGGCGGTGGAGCGCGGAACGTGGGCGGCGGTGCCCACCGGAATCAGGAGCTCGCCCCCGGCGGGATCGTCTGCCGGAATCGCCGACGCGGGCCCCGGTCGGAGCGGGCGCGGCACTGGGTGGCGGCGTGCGGCGGTGGAGCCGACGCCACCAACTCCTAGGACTTCAGAATATCGGATGTCCAACTATATGACCAGCAATTCCCACGATGTGAGACACGCTGGTGTCGCCGCAGTTCAACCGGGCGGCCCGACTCCGTCACGGCCCCTGCACGCGCGCTCCCCGGGCGGTCCGGCCGAGCAGCAGCCGCACGCCGAAGCCGCGGACGAGCACCCGGATACGGCGCTCCCAGCGGTCGGCGGCGGCGCGGTGCCGGTCGGCCGCCCTCAGCGCCCGCCTCATCCGCCTGTGCCAGTCGGCCGGCGGCCCCTCCCCGCCGGGGCGGTCCGCCTCCAGGACCTCGGCCGGGTCGACCTCGTGCTCGCCCCACAGTTCGGCCACCGCGGCGTCGAGGTCCGGCCCGGAGGCCCCCAGGCGCCGGGCGCGGGCGAAGGCGGCCGTCCGCTCCAGGCGGAGCGCGCCCGCACCGCGTACGCGGACGAGGCCCGCACCGCACTCGTCCGCCGCGGCGGCCAGGGCGTCCACGGCCCCGGGGCGCACGGGCGCCCCGGGCGGAACCAGGAGCCGGAACGGGACGTCCGGGTCCGCCCGCGGCGCCTCCTCGGCGAACACCACCCGCGACTCGCACCGGAAGGCCTCCCGCACCAGCCTCGGCTCCGCGTCCGGATCGTCCAGGACGGCGTGCCTGCCGGACGGCACGTCCCGCCACGGCCCCACCAGCGTGATCCGCACATCCGCCGCGTCACCCCCCAGCAGGCGCTCCACCGTGTCCGACACCGCCTCGAACCGGGCCCCCGCCACCTCCACCACCACCTCCGCGAAGGGCACCTGCCACTCCCGGCGGCGCGAGGCCCGGCGGGAGCGCAGGAGCGGGACCCTGTCCTCCAGGCGGAGCCGGTGGAATCGGGCGTCACCGTCCTCCCTTCCGTCCCCCCGCGGCCCGCCGGGGCCCCTGACCCCCGCGGCGGGCTCCGGGACGAACACCGCGCCCCGCTGCGCCAGCCGGTACGCCAGGTGGTCCTCCCCTCCCACGAGCGCGGCAGGGCCGCTCCCCCCGCACTCGGCCAGCAGCCCGCCCCGCACCGACCAGGCCGACCCGGCGAGGGCGCGCCACCCCCGGTGTCCCGCGTTCCCCGGTCCCTCCGAGGGATCGCGGCCCCCGGAGGCCGCGGCCTCCGGTCCCGGTCCCCCGTCCGGCTCCGGGGAGGCCGCCCCGCTCAGCACCACGAGGTGGTCGGCGAGGTGGTGCCAGCGCATGTGCGCCTCCACGTGGGTGCGGCCGACCTCCGTTCCGGCCTCCAGCCACAGCACCGCCGCGTCCGGGGAGGACTCCGCCACCGCCCGTACCGCGTCCTGCGGCCCCGACCGGCCGGGGCCGGCGGCGACGGTCCGCGTGTTCTCCGGGCGGACCTGCGGCAGCCGGACCGGTGTGCCGCCGTCGGCCACCACCACGACCTCCGTGAGCCGCGCCGGATAGGTCTGCGCGGCCAGCGACGCCAGCGTCGGGCCGAGCCTCCCCCGCGCGCCGCACGCCCGGACGACCACGACGGCGTCCAGCTCCGGCTCCCATCCGCCCGGGTCCGGCGGCTCCGGTGCCGGGTGGTCGTTGCGGCGGACGCGGGCGGGGCCCGCCCCGTTCCGTCCCGCCGGCGCGCCGACGCGGCCCCGTGTCCCGACCGTCTCCGCCATACCGCCGATCCCCCTCATCCGATGACCCGGCGCACGAACCTGCCGCCGCGGGTGCCCGTCAGCCAGCGGTACCTGCGCTCCAGGCGTCCGGCCCTCGCCTCCTGCTCCGCGGCCTCCCGCTCGGCGAGCGCCAGCGCGCTCCGCCAGTCCTCCGGGGGGTCGGGCGGCCGGTCCTCCTCCGTGAGCAGCTGGGACTCGCCGTCGATCCAGTGCACGGCGCTGACCTCTCCGACCAGGGCCTCGACCTCCTCCGGCCGGTCCGCCAGCCGACGGGCCCGGGCGAACGCCGCGGTGCGCTCCAGGCGGGGTCCGCCGCGGTCGCTCCCCGGGACCACGGCGCGGAGCAGCCCGGCGCGGGCCCTGTCCGCCTCCTCCACCATGCGGCGGACGGCGTGCCGGGCGAGCGGCAGGCCCGGGGGGAGGAGGAGCCGGAACGGGACGTCCGGGTCCTCCCGCGGCGCCTCCTCGGCGAACACCACCCGCGACTCGCACCGGAAGGCCTCCCGCAGCGCCGCCGTGTCGGGGCCCGGACCGTCCGGGACGGCGCGCCCCCCGGAGCGCGCACGCCGCCACGGCCCCACCAGCGTGATCCGCACATCCGCCGCGTCACCCCCCAGCAGGCGCTCCACCGTGTCCGACACCGCCCCGAACCGGGCCCCCGCCACCTCCACCACCACGTCCACGCAGGGCACCTGCCACTGCCGGACGCCCGCGCCCCGGCGCACGCCGAGCCGGGGGACGCGGTTGCCGACGAAGGGGACCCTGTACCGGACGCCCTCCGCCTTGCGGAGCTCCATCTCCGGGAGGCCCAGGTGCCAGCTGCTGCTGTCGAGTTCCGGGACGAACACCGCGCCGCGCTGCGCCAGCCGGTACGCCAGGTGCGTGTCCTCTCCCAGGAGCAGTTCGGGGTCGGTCCCCCCGCACTCGGCCAGCAGCTCCCGGCGCACCGAGCCGGTGCCCCCGATGAAGTAGGAGAACGCCTCGTATCCGGCGGTGCGCAGGTCCTCCTTGCGGTCGTAGGCCCTGCGCAGCCACGCCAGTTCCTCGCCCGGCCCCTCGACCAGGGCCTCCGGCTCCCCGCGGCCGACGGCGTCGGCCACCTCCGCCGGGCTCGGCAGTCCCGTCCCGTGGCCGACGCACCGCAGGTGGCCGGTGACCACGAGGTGGTCGGCGAGGTGGTGCCAGCGCATCTGCGCCTCGACGTGGTCCCGGAAGGCGATCATGTCGGCGTCGAGGAACAGGACCACGTCCGCGTCCGTGGCGGCCGCGCCGGTGTTCACCGCGTGCCCCCTGCCCCAGCCCCCGGGCCGGGCCGGCACGATCCGCGTGTTCGCGGGCCGGACCTCCGGCAGCCTGAGCGGCGGGTCGCTGCCGTCGTCCACGACCACGACCTCCGTGAGCCGTGCCGGATAGGTCTGCGCGGCCAGCGACGCCAGCGTCAGATCGAGCTTCTCCTGCCCGCCGAACGCCCGAACGACCACGCCGACCCCCAGCTCGGGCTCCCACGCGCCCAGCCCGGGCGGCTCCAGCACCGAGTAGTCGTTGTGGCGGATCAGCGGCCGCGGTCCGCGCTCCCCCCGCCCGCGGCGGTCGAGGGCGCCCTCCCGGACGAGCGTCATCCCCTGCTCCCCTCCCTCACGGTCGGCTCTCCACGGAGCTCCCGCGGCGCCGCCCCCGCGGGGGCGTCCGCGGCCTCGGACTCCAGGAGCGCGCTGGGCCGCCATCCGCGGCGCCGCTCCGCGCCGTTGCGGAGGAAGTGGCCCGCGCCGACGTCCCAGGTGTGTCCCGAAGCCCTGCGGCGCAGGACGTAGTTGAGGCCGTGGCCGCGGTAGACGCGGCCGCCGAGGAGTTCGATCCCGGCGAAGAGGCCCGTGTCCTCGGCCGTGCCCACCGGCGGGAAACCGCCGACCTCCTCCACCGCCGTGCGGTCCATGAGGAGGGTTCCCCCTGCGGCCCGCCGCCACAGGCACTCCGTCGGGGCGCTCCGCCGCACCGTCAGGTCGAGGGTCTCGAGGTAGACGAACTCCGCGGCGCTGCCCACGACGTCGGCGCCGGAGTAGCGACGCGCCAGCACCAGGTCGGCGAGGTGGTCCGGCCCGTACCAGTCGTCGTCGTCCATCTTGGCGACCGCCGAGCCGCTCGCCCGGGCGATCCCCTCGTTCAGCACCGATCCGAGGACCGCGTCCGGGTCGGGCCGGAAGACCTGCAGGGCGCGGCCGGTCCTCCGGAAGGCGGCCGTCGCCTCCCGGACCCCCGGGGCGTCCTCGCCGAACCCGTGCAGCCCGAGGACCAGTTCCACCTCCACACCGCGCTGGCGGGCCACCTGGCGCAGCGCGAACCCGAGCATCTCCGGCCGCCGGGTGCACAGCACCACCGACACCGCCGGGTCGGGCGGTCCCCCGACGCCGGCCGCCGCCCCCAGGTCCCTCCACCGCGCGCGCACGCCGTGGGTTCCCAGGGCCGCCCGGCGCAACCGGACGCTGTGCTCCTCCCGCACCAGTCCGTCCGCGAGCTCGTCCGCTCCGACCGAGGCGACCAGCGCGCACAGGTCGGCTCCGAGGCACCGGGCCCACGGCGGCACCGGGCCGCCGACGAGCGGGACCCCCGCCGCGGCCAGCCCCGCCACCGCCCGCACCGCCGCCAGCGGACCGCTGTGCCGCCCCCACTCCACGTCCACGGCGCGCAGGTCCCGCAACCGGGCGACGTCCACGTCGGTCACGGTGCCGTCCTCGGGCACCCGCCACCGCACCGATCCTCCCGAGACCAGGACCCAGCGCCCGCCCCGGGAGACCAGGCGTCCCACCTTCGGGCCCGCCCGGCCGACGAACCCGGTCGGGTTCACCGTCCGCTCGTCGACGGGCGGCACGTCCTCCACCCGGAAACGGCCGTGGACCGTGCCGCCCGGCCGCCCCGCGGCCGCCC
Source organism: Nocardiopsis sp. NPDC055824 (assembly GCF_053616335.1). Lineage (NCBI taxonomy): Bacteria > Bacillati > Actinomycetota > Actinomycetes > Streptosporangiales > Nocardiopsidaceae > Nocardiopsis > Nocardiopsis sp. NPDC055824. Next base: position 1,984 of record NZ_JBSHDN010000052.1, on the reverse strand, counting down.
ACGAGGACTCCTCCACGCTCAGCCGGCGGACACCGCCTCCCCTCGCGCCCTCGGGGACGACGGGGCCGCCGGGCTCCGCGGGCCCCACCCGCAGCACCACGTCCGCCTTGCGGGGATCGGCCACCCGGGCGCCGCCGGGGCACCACAGACCCGCGTCCGCGCCCAGCACCGACACCGCCGGGACCGGTGCGGCCCCCGGCCGGCCGCCGACGACCCCCCGTGCCAGGGCACCCGCCACCCTGTGCACGTACACGGGGTCCTCGAAGCACGCCTCGCACGACCAGCCTCCGCCGGCCAGGCGCCGCACACGCAGCTCCAGAAGCTCCGACCACTCCCCCGGCGCCGGCGCCACCGGGACCGGAGGCCCCTGGTGGGAGGGGACCTCCAGGAGGACCACCACCACGAACGGCGCGGGCGGCAGGACCCCGAGGGGGACCAGCGCCCTCCTCAGGTCGGTCGCCGTCGCGGCGACGACGGCGACCACGCCCGCGTGCGGATCCGCCGGTCCGCCTCCGGCCCCGGGCTCCCCGACGACGACCCGGTCCAGGTCGACCGCCCTGTCCCCGGCGCCGAGGGCGAGCTCCCCGACCGCTTCCGCGGCCGCGGCGCCGGTGTGGCAGACCAGGGTGGGGAGGGAGCCGCGGAGCCGCAGGGCGTCCGCGAGCTCTCCCCCGGTCACGAGGCGGCCCGGGCCCGCACCGCGTCCGCGGAGGCCCCTGCCCCGAGGACGGCGTCGGAGCGCTCGGCCGACGCCCTCCCGCGTCCCGGGCCCCGGGCCCCGTGGTCCTCCCCGGGGATGACCAGCGCGCCCGGGGCGCAGCGGTCGAAGAGGTCCGGGACCGCGTCGACCTCCGTCGCCCCCGTCACGCGGGTGAGGTGCAGGAGGTCGATGCCGTGCAGTCCGTCCAGGTCCGAGGCGCCGCGCACCTCGACGACCCCGGAGAGCCCGTGCGCCGCGACCATGGCCCGGACCAGGCCCGCGCACCGGGGGTCGCTCTCCAGCGCCACCAACCTCCCAGCCCGGAACCGGCGGAGCGCCAGGCCCAGCCAGAGCGTGGACGCGCCGCTGCCGACCTCCACCACCAGGTGCGGACGCCGGTCCCGCACCGCCCTGACGACCCGCTCCACCGTCTCGGGGGAGACCCCGTCCTCCCCGGGCGCCGGCATGGGCGCGTCAGGACCCAGGAGCGCCTCCAGCTCGCGGACGGCCCTCCCCTCCGCCGGGGTTCCCGGCTCCCGCACGGAGGGGACCGCACGCTCCCCGCCCCCTCCCGCGGACGCGTCGCACAGCGCGTGCACCGATTCCTCCATCCGGGCGAGGCGGCCGGTCAGGTCGTCGGCGCGGGCGAAGAGCTCGCTCCGGTTCTCCCCCGCGATCTCGGCGATCTCGCGCGCGTGCCGGTCGAACCGCAGCCGGAGCGACCGCAGCTGCGCGGTGTTGCGCCGCACGAGGACCGCGAGGAGCCCGACCGCGCCGAAGGCCCCGGACAGGGCGGTGAGGTGGAGCGCGGACCGGATGTCGACCACCCCGTACACGAGCATCACCAGGAGCGTTCCCGCCCAGGCCGCCACGGCCGCCCCCAGCGCCACCGCGAACCGTCGACGTGGAAAATGCAATTCAATCCCCCCGGCATCGAGTCGAAACTATGGAGGCGGAATCCAGGACAGCGACCCCGCCGACACCCGAACCCGTTCGAGAAGGACTCCACAAGCGCGGATCCGGACGGACACGAGCACCATGACCAGCGATATCCTTGCACAGGAAAAGAAATAACCTTCACATAACACGAGGCCGGATCCCCCTTCGCCCCTTCTCCGTGCACCCATCAGGCACACCTGGGACATTTCCCAAGGAAATTCAGAAAAGGTGACATCCGTGGCCAGGAACGGCTTTTCGCCCCCGTTGTCGCGGGGCGCCGCACCGGCCTTCCGCGCGTAGGGCGCCGCGCACGGAAAAGGGCCGCTCCCACCGATCGGTGGGAGC
>NZ_JBSHDN010000051.1:0-35826 GCF_053616335.1 Nocardiopsis sp. NPDC055824 | reverse complement strand
GTCACCCCGTGCTCGCCACGGGGTGACACCGGTCGTGGATCAGCTGGTCAGTCGATGTAGGTCGGGTACGCGGGCACGGCGACGGGCGCGGGCTCCGGCTGGCCCGGGTCCTCGCACAGCTCGGCCTCCGCAACCGGCAGCTCAACGGGCGCCTCCGCAACCGGCAGCCCGGAGGGGTCCGTCGGGCACTCGGCCGGGGCGGGGACCGCAGTGGGGTAACCGGGGATCGCCGAGGGGTAGTCGGGGACCGCCGAGGGGTAGTCGGGGACCGCAATGGGATAACCGGGGATCGCCGAGGGGTAGTCGGGGATCGCGGTGGGGTAGCCGGGGACCGCGGAGGGGTCCGTCGGGCACTCGGCCGGGGCGGGGACCGCAGTGGGGTAGCCGGGGATCGCGGTGGGGTAGCCGGGGACCGCGGAGGGGTCCGTCGGGCACTCGGCCGGGGCGGGGACCGCAGTGGGGTAGCCGGGGATCGCCGAGGGGTAGTCGGGGATCGCGGTGGGGTAGTCAGGGGTCGCGGTGGGGTAGCCGGGGACCGCGTCGTCGGCCCAGGCAGGGGATCCGCCGAACAGGGCGGCGGCCGCGAAACCGGCGACGATCAGGTAGTGCTTCAGACGCATGGCAGTCCTCGTGTGTGGTTCATGTGAGCGGGATATCGTCCCGCGCCGCGATCCGGAGACGGTCGGCTCACGCGGAGATCTCGACCGGGGTGCCGATCGGCAGGTTCTCGGCCATCAAGGTGATGTCCTCGTCGAAGCCACGGACGCACCCGTGGCTGACCTGGCGGCCCAGCGCGTCCTCGTCGCCGGCGCCGTGCACCGCGAGCCGTCCGGGGCCGTCCGCGAACGTCTCCAACGTCTCGGAGAACCCGCTCAGGCCGAAGGCGTAGACCCCGTAGGGCCCCTCCGGATCCGGCGGCTGGAGCAGCTCGGTGGAATAGTAGCGGCCCTCGGGAGCGGGAATCTCGCCCTCCCCCGCGCCGATCACACCGGTGCGCACCCCCTCGTCCCCGTCGAAGACGGTGAACTCGAAGTCGCCGGTCGACCTCCACGCGGTACGCCGTGGAGGTCGGCCACACCTCTTCGCTCCTCACCCGGCCCGTGCCGCCGTTCGGACGGACCGGCAGCAGCACCTGAAGCCACTCGCCCTCGTTGCGTCCGACGGGGAACGCCCGCTCCACCCCGAAGTCGTTCGGACTCGTGAGGGTGTGCAACATCTCCCCGCCACCGGGCCCGGCGCGGACATCGGCCCCGTCGTCGAGGACCCTCGCGATCTCCCCACCCTCGACGCCGTTGGCGGCGGTGTCGACGGGCGCCTCCTCCGACGCCGGTTCGTCGGCCGGGCGAAGCCCCTGCGCGGGGACGACCGGCGACCGGGCACGCGACCCGTGCACGCGCAGCGGGCACAAGGCCGGGGCACCCGGAGAGGGCCCTCCGCACCGGGGTGCGGCCCCGGCGCGGAGGGGGGGTCAGACCCCGGCGGCCTTCTCGGCCCCGGGGCCGGACCCGGCCGCGCGGAGTTCGGCCTCGACCCGGTCGAAGTCCTCCTCCATCTGCGTGCTGACCTTCGCCAGTCCGTTGAACACGAAGATCGCGACAAGGCTGAGGGCGACGGCGGGAACCATCGCGTACAGGCCGATGCCGAGGTAGGCGGTGTCGACGACGTCCCAGAGGATCGCGGTGACGCCGCCCGCGATCATCCCCGCGAGCGCCCCGGCCCAGGTCATCCTCTTCCAGAAAACGGAGAGCACGAGGATCGGTCCGAAGCCGGCGCCGAAACCGGCCCACGCGTAGCCGACCAGGTCCATCACCGACTGGTTGCCCCACAGCGCGATCGCCGCGGCGGCCAGGGCGACGACCACGACGGTGACGCGGCTGATCCACAGCAGCGCCCTCGGGTCGGCGTCCCTGTTCACGAAGGCCTTGTAGCCGTCCTCGGTGAGCGCGGACGCCGCGACCAGCAGCTGCGAGTCGGCCGTGCTCATGACGGCGGCGAGGATGGCGGCGAGCAGGAGTCCGGCGACCAGCGGGTGGCTCAGCGACTCGATGAGGAGCGGGAAGACCTGCTCGGGGTTGCCGAGGGGGGTGTCGAAGTAGGCGATGCCGATGAAGCCGATCGCCACGGCCATGGCCATGGCGCTGACCGCCCAGGTGACGCTGATGACGGCGGCCTTCGGGATGTCCCTGACCGACCGGATGCCCATGTAGCGGGAGAGGATGTGGGGCTGTCCGAAGTAGCCCAGGCCCCAGGCCAGCCCGGAGAGGATGACGACCCAGCCGAGGGTCTCCGTGGAGGCCCACCGGCCGAGGTCGGCGTCGAGGGAGACCCCGCCGACGGCGGACAGGAGGCCGTCGCTCCTGGCGGACACGCCTTCGGCCAGGCCGCCGAGACCGCCGAGCGCGGTGACCGCCATGACGGGGACCACCAGCAGCGCCAGCCACATCATCGCGGCCTGCACGACGTCGGTGTAGGAGACCGCGAGGAAGCCGCCGAGGACGGTGTAGAGCACCACGATGCCGACGCCGATGGCGATGCCGGGGGCCGGGGAGAGGCCGAAGACCTGGTCGAACAGGGCCGCCATGGCGACCAGGCCGGAGGCGACGTAGAAGAAGTAGAAGACGATGATGAGGATCGCCGAGACCCCGCGCAGCAGGCGGGTGGGGTCGTTGAAGCGGTTCTCCAGGAACGAGGAGAGCGTCAGCGAGTCGGAGTCGCCGCCCGCGCGGGCGTCGGTGACCCGCTCCGTGTACACCCGGAGCCGGGGGGCGAGGAGGATCCAGCTCCCCGCGAAACCGCAGGCCAGGCCCACGGCGATCCACGCCTCCCCCAGGCCGGAGACGTAGATGGCGCCCGGCAGGCCGAGCAGCAGCCATCCGCTGAAGTCGCTGGCGTTGGCGCTCAGGGCGGCCACCCAGCTGTTGAGCTGGCGGCCCCCGAGCACGAAGTCGGACTGCGAGACGGTCCGCTTGTAGGCCCAGAGGCCGATGGCGACCATGCCGGCGAGGTAGACCGCGAAGGTTCCGATCGACCAGAGCATCGATTCGCTCAAGACCGGCTCCTCCCTTCCCTTGCGCGCGCAACTGATGCCCTTACGCGCTGTTTACGGACATTGCTCGCGATCACTACCCCTTGTTCCACGGGTCACAACGGTTGTGCGGTGAACCACACCGCTTCGAGACCGCGCCGAGTCCTCGGGGGGCGCCGTTTGTCCGTGCGGCCATGCGGGACGCCCGCGGTTTGTCCGATCGGACAGGAGGAGCGCGAGCCACCGTGGGGCGGCGGGGCCGCTCGCGGCCCGAGGGGGCGGTGGGGCGCCGACCGGGGCGTCGCGGAGGACGCTGTCGGCCTCCGCGGACCCGTGGGGGGCCGGGGCCGCCCGGCGGGTTCAGCCGAACCGCGTGCGGAGCCCCGACTCCACGGCGGCGAGGTGCTCGCCCAGGGCGCGCCGGGCCGCCTCCGGGTCGCGGGTGCGGACGGCGCGCGCGATCTCCCCGTGCTGGGCGTTGCTGAGCGCGATCCCCTCCTCTGTGGGCGGGGCCGTGTCCATGAGCCCGTTGACCCGCATCCGCACGTCCGTCAGGACGGCGGTGAGCTCCTCGGAACCGGTCAGGCGGGCCAGGGTGACGTGCAGGACGGTGTCGAGGCGGCGGTAGGCGGCCCGGTCGGCCCGCTCCGCGGCGGCGAGGCCGACCGACAGCAGGCGCTCCTGCTCGGCGGTCAGGCCGGTCTCGGCGAGCCGGACCACGACCCCGGTCTCCACCACCCGGCGGAGGGCGAGCAGGTCGTCCAGCCCGGCGCCCGTGGCCGCGAGGCCGCGCAGGGCCTGGCCGGGCGTGGGGCGGGGCGGGACACCGCGGACGAACGTTCCGCCGCTGCGCCCCCTGCGCGCCTCGACGTACCCCCGGTCCTGGAGCAGGCGCAGGGCCTCGCGCAGGGTGACGCGGCCGACGCCCAGCCTGGCGGCGAGGTCGCGCTCGGCGGGGAAGCGGGCTCCGGCGGGGACCACGCCGAGCCGGATCGCGCACAGCAGCCGGTCGACGGTGGCCTCCAGGGCTCTGCCCGACGGCACCGGGCGGAAGACCGCCTCGGCCGCGGGATCGGTGGGAGGGTCCACACGGTCAGCTTAGGCTTGCCCCCGGTCCTTCAGGGTCCGCGACCACCGGGGGGGCGCCGCCCGCGGCGCCGGCCGCTCTCCGGCAGCCGTGCCGGGTCCGGCCCGCGCCCCTGCTCGCGGGACGCCTCCCCGCGGGCGGTCGTCCGCGTGTCCGGCCCGCCGGCGGGGCCCGGCGCCGGGCCTTCGCCCCCTGGTTCACAGTCGCCCCTCGGGGGAACGGTTCCGGGCACAACGGAATTCGAGAGAGGTCCCCCCGACAGTGGACACCCCCCTTTCACCCCGCGGCCTCCAGCCGAACGAACCGGCCTGGCAGATGCGGGTGCTCTACGAGGACGAGGCCGTGGGCGGCGCCGTCCTGCTGTCCCCCGGCCTGCTGGTGACGTGCGCGCACGTCGTCAACACGGCGCTCGGCCGCGACGGGGACCCGGAGGACCACCCGGGAGCGGGCACCACGGTGCGCCTGCGCTCGTTCGACGGGCGGGTGTGGGAGGCGGAGGTCGCGACCGACCTGTGGGCGGCGGGGCCGCAGAGCCGCGACCTGGCCCTGCTGCGCCTGAGCGGCCCGGGGCTGCCGGACACCGACTTCCCGGTCCTCAGCGGCTGCGGGGGCCTGGAGCCGGGGCAGGCCCTGTACACGACGGGGTACCCGGAGGACATGCGGTCGCTCCAGGCCTCGGTGACCTACCACGGCAGGGGCGGACCCAACGGCGTCACGCACCAGGTCGAGACGCCTCCCTCGCGGTCGTCCCGGATCACCGGCGGGTTCAGCGGGTGCGCCGTACGGACCGAGACCGGTGAGCTGGTGGGACTCGTGCAGATGAACCACCACTACGAGTGGGGGCGTCCCGGCGAGCCCTCGGGGATCGCCTTCATCCTGCCCGTGGAGGAGATCGCGGGCGAGCGGGCCGGGGGCGAGACCGTCTCGGCCCAGCGCCTCGCGGACGAGTCGCTGTGCGGGAGGCGGACCTACGACCGCCTGCACGACCTCCTGGACTCGATCCCCCTGGAGGCGGTCCCGCCGGAGAGGCTGCTGGAGCCCCGGGAGATGCGCCGGGTCAGGCAGCAGGGGGCCGCCACCACCGCCTGGCGGGTCCTCACCGCGCTGTGGGACCTGGTGCCGGGGGCGGGGAGACCGCCGTTACGGGTGGCCTGGGTCCACCACGTCTACCGGGAGGTCTCCCCTCACAGGCCGGTCCCGCCGATGGTCTGGCAGTGGATCCGGGACGAGGCCTCCGTCCTGGGCCGTGAGTGGGCGGAGGCCCTGGCCGCGGACCGGGGCGAGCGCCTGCGCGGGCCCGAGGAGCCCTCCCCCGCGGAGCGCCCCGCCCCCGAGCCCGTCCCCGACGAGCCCGACACGATGGTGTTCTTCGACCTGGAGCCGGTGACCGGCGGCTTCAAGCTCTCGCACGGCTTCGCCCGGCGGGGCGAGGCGGACGGCCGTCCGCTGCACCAGGACACGAGGCTGGTCAGCGAGCCGGAGATCTGCGACGAGATCGGCGACCTCATGAGCGACGTGGTCATGCGCAGGCTGGTCACCCCGAACGAGGAGTCCCTGCGGCTGCGCGTCTTCCTCCCGAGGAACCTTCTGTACCTGCGCCTGGGACAGGCCACCGGCACCAGCGAGGTGCAGTTCCCCTCCCGGCTGGCGTCGAGGTACGAGATCGTCTACCACATACGCGAGCGGCACGTGGACCCGAGCTACCTGGGGACCCCTCCCGGCCGGTGGCTCCTGCGCTCGGAGAAGCAGCGGGAGGAGGCCCTGGTGGAGGACCGCAACGTCCTCCTCACGTGGGAGAAGAAGGTGAGCGAGGTCGCGGACGCCCTGTCGAGGTCGCACCTGACCGTGTGCGCCGTGGACTCCGAGACCGGCGACGCCGAACACGTCTACGACTCCGCCGTCAACATGGGGGTCCCCACCATCGTCAAGGGCCCCAAGAAGGCCGTGTTCGACTTCGTGAACGAGCTGCTCGAACGGGAGCCCCGGTCCCGGGTGAGGATCACCGCCCTCCCCCGGCTCCTCCGCGACAAGTCGCAGGACTACCCCGACTTCCGCGACGTCTCCCTGTTCCAGGACGACTACGGGGACGTGCTCGCGCGGGCCGTCCTCGACGGGGGTTCGGCGCTCCCCCGGGCGGGAGGGGGCGGGACGGGCGCGGTGCCGTCCCCTCGGGCGGCGGCCTCCCGTGACGTGCCGGACTGACCGAGCCGGGGAGAGCCGCCGTGCCGACCATTCCACTCCATCCTTTATGCCCGTGCCGTTCGGCCGAAATCGTCTGGAAGCGGAGGCGATACCGACCCGTGAACCCTCCCGAACACGCACATCGGGGGTCCGTTCCGATTTCCCGGGCGATCGGGACGCGCCGCACGGCACCGCCCCCGACGGCGGCGTGGCAGAATCGGAGGAAGGACATTTCCAGGAGGAGTTCAGAAGAGGGGCCCGCCGACCCCTCCTTTGAAGTTCCCCACAAGGGGAAAAAGACGACATAATGGACGATTTGTCCCACAGGTACCAGAACGCACTCAGCACTCTGACAGGTGGCTCGTCCCGCCCGGTCGTTCTCGTCGACTCGTCCCCCCTCATGGAGCTGCACCGCGACAGCGTGGCCGCGCTGGTCGAGGGCGCCGGGCGGGCCGGGTGCACGGTCGTCCGCTTCCACCCCGGCAACCCCACGCACACCAGGGGTGAACACGATCCACCGTGGCCCCTGGAGTCCCACCTCCCCCCGGACGCCGCGGTCGCCGTCCTCGTCACCGACACGCAGGACCGCGGGTGGCGCGGCCCGAGGCTGCGCGCCTGGGCCGCCTCGCTCGCCTCCCGCCTGCCGACCGTCCTCCTCCACCTCCTGGACCGCTCCGTCTGGTCCGGGGGGCCGCTCGCGCCCGGGCCGATGCGCATGACCGGGCCGTCCCCCGTCCCGCCCTCCTCCTGGGAGTTCACGGGGGCGGCGGCCGGCGCCGGGGACGGCGGCCTCCCCGCGGACGCCGCCGTGCTCCCCGTGCTGGAGTTCGGCCCGGACGCCCTCACCGCGTGGAGCGCGGTCGTGAGCGGCGGGGCCGGCGCCTGGGAGGCCGACGCGGCCGTGCTCCCCGCCGACGGCGCCCGGCCCCCGGGCTCCGCCCCCTGGGACCCCGATCCCGTGTCGCGCTTCCTCTCCCACGCCTCGCGCGGAGCACGCGACCTCGCCGTGCGGCTGGCCCAGGCCCCGGTCAACCTCAGGGTGGCCGAGCTGATCCAGAGCAACATCCCGCACGCGCCCCGCGACCCGCGCGCGGCCGTCACCGAGATCGCCGAGGTGTTCGGCAGCGAGCTGATGGACCCGGCCGTGCCCCTGGGGGACCTCGACGACCCCGCCGCCGCGGCCCTGGAGTTCCTTCCGGGGGTCCGCAGGGACCTCCTGGGCGGATTCGGCGACCTCAGCGTGATGCGGTCGGTGTTCTACTCCCTCGGGATCGAGTTCAAGGACGCGGCCAGGCTCTACCAGTGGCTGTCCCGGATCGAGACCGGCGCCCCCCAGGACCCCCCGCTCGACGGCGAGGAGGACCTGGCCCGCGCCGTGCTGCCCGCGCTCTCCGAGATGCCGGGCGAGTACCGCAGGTTCGCGGACCAGCTCCGCGTCGCCCTGGGGGAGGCGCCCGCCCGCGAGGCCGCTCCGACGGGCGCCCCGGCGGCCCGCAGCACACCCCCGGACGGGGCGCGCTCCCCCGGCGGCCCCGCCCCCCGGCACGGGGACGCGCCCCGCCCCCAGACCACCGCCCCCCGAGAGGAACCGAGCCCGACCGTGACCGACCCCCACACCCCCGCGACGGAGTCCGCCGGCTCGGAGCCCCTGGCCCTGGGCAGTTCGAGGCTGCGCCGTTCGCGGCAGAAGCCGCTCGCCAAGCTCCGCGGCGTCCCGCCGCACAACCTGAACTTCACCGGGCGGGAGAAGATCCTCGAACACGTCCACGACCTGTTGGAGGACTCCGTCGGCGGGGTCTACCTGCTGGCGGGCGGCGGCGGCATCGGCAAGACCCAGATCGCCACCGAGTACGTGCACCGGCACCGGGACGAGTACGACCTGATCTGGTGGTTCGCCGCCAACAGCGCCTCGGACGTCCAGCAGTCCTACCTGCGCCTGGCCCGGTACCTGGGCCTGGGCGACGACACCGGGAACCTGGAGCAGGTCGCCCAGCAGGTACGGGAGGTCCTGGAGGGCGACCCCGGGGTGGGGCGCTGGCTCCTCGTCTTCGACGACGTCTCCGAGCTCGACCAGCTGGGGGAGGAGGTCCTCCCCTCGAACGGCCCCGGGGACGTCATCATCACCTCCCGCGACCAGAGCTGGATCCCCAGCGGGCGCAGCGAGGGCTCGATCGTCCCCAGCCTGAGCGCGCGGGAGAGCGTCGCCCTGCTCCGCAAGGTCTGCCCCCACGGCCTGGACGACGACGCGACGGCCCTGCGCATCGCCGAGCGGCTGGAGCACCTCCCCCTCGCGCTCGCGCAGGTCGGCGCCTACCTGCGCGACTCCCTGATGAGCGTGGAGGAGTTCCTCCACCTGCTCCAGGACAAGTTCGACGAACTCGTCACCCACGTGGAGCCGGAGGACCTGTACCCCCTGCCCCTGGCGGCGGCCTGGAACATGCAGCTCGACGACCTCCGGCGCGGCACGGGGCCCGACCGCGCCCTCAAGCGGATGGTCAGGGAGTTCGTCCAGCTCTGCTCGTTCTTCGCCCCGCGCTCCCTCTCGCGCACCCTGTTCCACCGCGCCCGCGGGCTGAGCCCCAACCCGGACCTGTCACAGATCCTCGGCAACGAGATGGTCCTGACGAGGGTCCTGCGCTACGTGAGCAGGCACAGCCTCGCCGAGTTCGACCGGACCAACCACACCTTCCAGCTGCACGTCACCTTCCAGACCGTCGTGCAGAGCACCCTCGGCGACGAGGAGCGGGTGCGCTACCGCGACCTGGCCCACCGGCTGCTGGCGCAGAGCGACCCCCTCGGCCCCGAGCTCCCGCAGAACTGGCCCGAGTACCAGCTGCTGTACACCCACGTGGACGCCTCCGAGGCGTGGCGCAGCCACGACCCGCAGGTCCGCGGCCTGGTGGGCAACGTGATCGTCTACCTGGTGGAGACCGGGAACGGCGACGCCGCGCTCGCCCTGGCGGACCGGGCCATCGAGGCCTGGTACGACGACACCGCGCAGAGGTTCCAGATCCAGCTGCTGCGCACCAGGATCCTCCGGATCCGCGGCGACAACGAGATCGCCCTCGCCGAGGCGGAGCGGATGTACGCGGAGCAGGCCCAGCTGGAGGGCCCGGAGAGCGAGGAGGCCCTGGAGGCCCACCGGGCGCGGGCCATCGCGCTCAGCAACCTCGGGCACTACGCCAGGGCCCTGGCCATGTTCGAGGACATCCACCGGACGAGGACCATGCTCTTCGCCGAGGACGACGAGAACACCCTGGTCATCGCCCACGACATCGGCGGCTGCCTGCGCCGCCTCGGCCGCTTCCGGCAGGCCCTGGAGCTGGACCGGCGCACCCTCGAACAGCGCAAGTACGTGTTCGGGCCGGACGGCATCCCGACGCTGCGGACGCGGTTGTCGATCGGCCTCGGCCTCATGGCCCTCGGGTACCTGGAGGAGGCCCGGGAGACGCTGGTGGACTGCCGGAGGCGGTTCGAGGTCACCGAGGCCAACGCCAGCACCCACACCTCGGACATCCCGGTCTTCCTCTCCGTCATCCACCGCCGGCTCGGCGACCACACCCTGGCGCTGGAGCTGACCGAGCAGGCGCGCGAGGTCAACGTCGCGCGCTACGGGCCGCACGCCCCGCCGACGCTGCACCTCAACAGCATCCACATGGTGAACCTGGCCTTCGCCAACCGCCTGGAGGAGGCCCGCCGGCTGGTCGAGGACCTCCTGGTACACATGGACGACAGGTTCCCCTCACGCCACCTCTTCCCCTGGGCCTCCAGGGCCAACGCGGCGATCGTGTTCCGCGTGCTGGGCGAGTACGAGCGGGCGCACGAGCTGGACCGCACCGCCATGGCGGAGATCCGCGAGCGCTTCCCCGACGCGGACGTCACCCTCACCGCCGTCGAGGTCAACCTGGGCAACGACCTGTTCGCCCTGGGGAGGCTCAAGGAGGCCCGCGCCCAGGACGCCGCGAGCGTGGAGCTGTGCCGGGAGGCCCTGGGGGAGCACCACGTCTTCCTGACCACGGCCCGGCGCAACCTGCTGATCAGCCGGCGGGCGCTGGGCGAGGACGTCGGGGACGAGTGGGAGGCGCTGCGCGAGCACTACACCTCGCGGTTCGGGCCCGAGCACCGCTTCGTGACCACGATGGCGTCCTTCACCCGGCTGGACACCGACATCTTCCCCGTCCGGGACTGAGGAGGGGGCGGTCCCGGCACACGCCCGGGGCCGCGGGGGCCGCTCAGCGCACGGACGAGACCAGGGACAGCCACTCGCGGGACCGGAACCGCAGGACGTCCCCTCCGGGGCGGTGGGAGTCGCGGAGGCACACGCGGCCCGGCTCGCCGAGGGAGGCCTCGCAGCAGTCGGCTCCGGATCCCGACCTCGACGACTTGCGCCATCCGGTGCCGTCGCGTCCGTCCCGCCAGATGGCACTTGAGCCGTTTCGCCCGGTCATAACTGGTACGTCCCACCGTTTCCTCCGCGCGGACGGCAGCGGAATATCATCGTTGCCGGACATCTCCCCCTATTTTACTTTCTGTGGACATCAAGAGGAATGGCAAGCCCCTTCGGAGAATGCGTGAGGCCAGTGTGAACAAAGTGATCGACTTCGTCACCGACGACGGCACCGTGATCAGCATCGAGTCCGCCCCCGTCCGCAAGGAGGGGGCCGCCCCCGTCTCACGGACCCCGGGAAAGGCCACCGGGGACAAAAGGCTCGACTCCGTCCTGCTCCGCATCAGGAAGATCGCCGAGGCCGTGTCGGCGCAACTGGAGGAGCTCTCCTCCTCCTCGCTGGCGCCCTCGGAGACGGAGGTCGAATTCGGTGTGACCGTGAGCGCCGAGGCGGACGTCGTGGTGGTCAAGGGGACCGGCGAGGCCACCTTCAACGTCCGGATGACCTGGACCGCCAAGGGCTGAGGGCCGGGTCCCGGCGCCTCCGGCCGGGGCCCGGGACACACCCCCCGCACGCGAAAGCGGCCCGGATCGCGCGCCTCGATCCGGGCCGCCCGGGGGGAGGCCGTGTCCGCCTCCCGGGAGGAGAACCCCGTCCGGCCCGCCTCACGCGGGCCGGGACACCGTCAGTCCCAGTCCAGGCCGCTGCCGGTCTGGTACTCGATGACGCGGGTCTCGAAGAAGTTCTTCTCCTTCTGGAGGTCCATCATCTCGCTCATCCACGGGAACGGGTTCTCCGTCTCCCCGAAGATGGGGGCCAGGCCGATCTGCTCGGCGCGGCGGTCGGTGATGAAGTGCATGTACTTCTCGCACAGCTCCGAGTTGAGGCCGAGCACGCCGCGCGGCATGGTCTCGCGGCCGTACGCCACCTCCAGCTCGCACGCCTCCGCCAGCATCCGCCGGACCTCGCCCTGGAACTCCTCGCTCCACAGGTGCGGGTTCTCGATCTTGATCTGGTTGATCACGTCGATGCCGAAGTTCAGGTGGATCGACTCGTCGCGCAGGATGTACTGGTACTGCTCCGCGATGCCGATCATCTTGTTGCGGCGGCCCAGCGACAGGATCTGCGCGAAGCCGGTGTAGAACCACATGCCCTCGAAGATCACGTAGAACGCCACCAGGTCGCGCAGGAACGCCTGGTCGGCCTCCGGCGTGCCGGTGCGGAACTCCGGGTTCTCCAGGTTCTGGGTGTACTTGAGCGCCCAGGCGTCCTTCGCCGTGATCGACGGGACCTCCCGGTACATGTTGAAGAGCTCGCCCTCGTCCAGGCCCAGGCTCTCGCAGATGTACTGGAAGGTGTGGGTGTGCACCGCCTCCTCGAAGGCCTGGCGCAGCAGGTACTGGCGGCACTCCGGGTTGGTGAGCTGGCGGTACACGGCCAGGACGATGTTGTTGGCCACCAGCGACTCGGCGGTCGCGAAGAAGCCGAGGTTGCGCTTGAGCATCAGGCGCTCGTCCTCGGTCAGCCCGTCCTTGGACTTCCACAGCGCGATGTCGGCCTGCATGGCGACCTCGGTGGGCATCCAGTGGTTGTTGCAGCCCGCGAGGTACTTCTCCCACGCCCACGTGTACTTGAGCGGGAGCAGCTGGTTGACGTCGGCGCGGGCGTTGATCATCGCCTTGTCGTCGACGTTGACGCGCTCGGCGTCGCGCTCGATCTCACCGAGGCCGCTGGTGGCGCCGGCGTTGTTCTCGGAGACTGCGGTCATGCTGGGGTTCTTCCGTTCTCCGGCCGGGCCGGAAAGTCGTTGTCGGGAGCGGGACGCGGCGTCGCCGCGGGCACGGTCCGGCGGGGCGGCCGGACCGGCCCGGGGCCGCCGGCGGGCGGCCCCGGGTCTCACGCCCTACTGGCAGGCCTCGCACTCGGGGTCGTCGATGGAGCAGGCCTGGCCGTCGACGATCTCGAACTCGTCCTCGACCTCGGTGTTCACGGCGGCGGGCGCCGCGACCGGCTCGGGGACGGGGGCGGGTGCCGGGGCGCTCGGGGTCGCGGCGACCGAGTTGAGGCGGCCGTCGGTGCCCTTGAGCGTGCTCTTCTCCACGTGCGTGGCGCTCTGCGAACGCAGGTAGTAGGTGGTCTTGAGGCCGGAGCGCCACGCGCGGCGGTACAGGGTGTCGAGCTTCCTGCCGCTCGGGGCCGCCATGTACAGGTTCAGGGACTGGGCCTGGTCGATCCACTTCTGGCGGCGCGATCCCGCGTCCACCAGCCACTCGGGGTCGACCTCGAACGCGGTCGCGTACAGCGCCTTGAGGTCGTCCGGGACGCGGTCGATGGCGCCGAGGCTGCCGTCGTGCATCTTCAGCGCCGAGACCATGTCGTCGTCCCACAGGCCGCGCGCCTTGAGGTCCCGGACCAGGTACGGGTTGACGACGGTGAAGTCGCCGGACATGTTCGACTTGACGTACAGGTTCCGGTAGAGCGGCTCGATCGACTGGCCGACACCGGTGATGTTGGCGATGGTCGCGGTGGGCGCGATCGCCATCACGTTGGAGTTGCGCATCCCGGTGGACCTCACGCGCTCGCGCAGCGAGTCCCAGTCGAGGGTCTCGCCCCGGTCCATGTCCAGGTCGCCGCCGCGGGAGTCGGCGAGGAGCCGCAGCGAGTCGATCGGCAGGACGCCCCGGCTCCACAGCGAGCCCTCGAAGGACTCGTAGGCGCCGCGCTCGGAGGCCAGCTCCATGGACGCCTCGATGGCGTAGTAGCTGATCAGCTCCATGCTCTCGTCGGCGAACGTCACCGCGCCCTCGGAGGCGAACGGGGTGCGCAGCTTGAACAGGGCGTCCTGGAAGCCCATCAGGCCGAGGCCCACGGGGCGGTGGCGCATGTTCGCGCGGCGCGCCTCGGGGATCGTGTAGAAGTTCACGTCGATGACGTTGTCGAGCATGCGCACGGCGGTGCGGACGGTGCGGCGCAGGCGCTCGGCGTCCAGGCCGTCGGGGCCCACGTGCTGGGCCAGGTTGACCGAGCCCAGGTTGCAGACGGCGACCTCGTCGGCGCTGGTGTTCAGCGTGATCTCGGTGCACAGGTTGGAGGAGTGCACGACGCCGACGTGCTGCTGCGGCGAGCGCAGGTTGGACGGGTCCTTGAAGGTGATCCAGGGGTGCCCGGTCTCGAACAGCATGGTCAGCATGCGACGCCAGAGGTCGACCGCGGGGATCTTCTTGGCGACCTTGATCCGGCCCTCCTCGGCGGCGGCCTCGTACTTCTCGTAGGCCTCGGCGAAGTCGGTGCCGTACTTGTCGTGCAGGTCGGGGACCTCGTCCGGCGAGAACAGGGTCCAGCTGCCGCCCTGCTCCACACGCTGCATGAACAGGTCCGGAACCCAGTTCGCGGTGTTCATGTCGTGGGTGCGGCGGCGGTCGTCGCCGGTGTTCTTGCGGAGGTCGAGGAACTCCTCGATGTCGATGTGCCAGGTCTCCAGGTAGGCGCACACGGCGCCCTTGCGCTTGCCGCCCTGGTTGACCGCGACGGCGGTGTCGTTGGCGATCTTCAGGAACGGGACGACGCCCTGGCTCTTGCCGTTGGTGCCGCGGATGTGCGAGCCGAGGCCGCGCACCGGGGTCCAGTCGTTGCCGAGCCCGCCCGAGTACTTGGACAGCATCGCGTTGTTGCTGATGCCGTGGAAGATGGCCTGGAGGTCGTCGCCGACGGTGGTGAGGAAACAGGAGGACAGCTGCGCGCGCACCGTGCCGGCGTTGAACAGGGTGGGCGTGGAGGCCATGAAGTCGAACGAGGACAGCAGCTCGTAGAACTCGATGGCGCGGGCCTCGCGGTCGTCCTCGTTGAGGGCCAGCCCCATGGCGACGCGCATGAAGAACGCCTGCGGCAGCTCGTAGCGGACCTCGTCGCTGTGCAGGAAGTAGCGGTCGTAGAGGGTCTGGATGCCGAGGAAGGTGAACTGCTCGTCGCGCTCGGGGCGCAGGGCGGCGCCCAGTCGCTCCAGGTCGAACCCGGCGAGCGCCGGGTCGAGCTGGCCCAGGTCGATGCCGCGGCTGACGTAGGCGGCCAGGTAGGCGGCGTAGCGCTCGCCCATCTCGGACTGCCCGGCGGCGTCGGGGGCACCGCTGATGAAGGTGAGGGCCTCGCGGCGCAGCTTGTCCAGCAGCAGGCGGGCGGCCACGAACGAGTAGTCCGGGTCGACCTCCACGAAGCTGCGGGCGGCCATGACCAGGGCGAGCTCGACCTCGGAGTCGGGGATGCCGGGGTAGAAGCCGCGGCGGGCCTCGGTGAGGACCTTCTCCGCCGAAACACCGGTGAGCCTCGCACAGGCCTCGGTCACGACGTGCTCGATCCGGTCGACGGCGGCGGGGGGCGCGCCCTCGTTGGTCGGCTCGGGCCGAACGGATACGGGCACGGCCTCGACGTCAAGGGTCATACAGCGGCTCCAACCTCGGTAGAAGAGTCCCGGCGGGGAGGGGACACGATGGGCAAGGTGCGCGGCACGCACCGGGGGACCGACGCACCGGGTGCGTGCGGTCGTCCGACCGGTGGGTCGCGGCGGCTCACCCTCGAAGCCCCGTCGTCGGCGCACGTTCACGTGCGCACCGGTGGCAGGTCTTCGGGCTCGTGGGCGGCCTACGCACCGTCGCTTCCCGGGGCCTTCGGGGGTCCCCAGTGCCTGTGACGGCTTCGTTCCCACTTACCGCTGCGGGGCAGCCCCGGCTTCGCACCGGGTTCCCTCTTGCCTCACCCCGAGGGGTGAACCACCAGCGGGACAGATACTACATCTAGGGGGCCCTGCGTTGGAACACCGCAAGATGATGGCGTGTCATCGATTTCTCGGATTCTTCGACGATCGTCGAACACACGCGTGGGCCGTGGTATGAGAGGGCCTCGGGCACCCGGTTCAGGGGGATGTCGCGCCTCGTCGGGGCAGCTGGGAGGCGACCGGACACAGCCTAGATCGTCGCCGGGGCTCCCCGGGACCGGAGCGCCCCCCCGAGGGGCGGCCGAACGCCCGGAACGCCGCTTCCGAGGCGGTTCGGACGGCGCCAGGCGAACCGGTGCCGCTGACCACACGGCCGTGTCCGCGGCGGCCGGCCCCGGACCGGAGCGGCCGGGCGGAGATCCGTGCCTCCACCGCCCCGGGCGTGTCGGCGGCGCGCCCGCACGTCGGAAAGCTCACTCCGCCGGGCCGGAGTGCCCCGGCCCGGACGGCCGGGGTCACTCCTCGTCGAGTCTGCGGTCCAGCCGGTCCTCGGACAGCCCCAGGTCGGTGCGGATGCGGAACCGGATGCGCAGGAGCTCCACCAGGAGGTCGCGGACGTAGGGCGAGGAGGCCCGGTCGAGGAACCGGTGCGCGCCGACCGTCGCCCACCGCTCGGCGCCCTCCAGGTCGTCGTGCGCGTACAGTGCCTCCGCGACGTGGATGAAGGTCTGGAGTCCGGGCGGATCCTCGCCCTCCAGGCGTTTGAGGTGGGCGTAGGCCTGGTCGACCTCGTCCAGTTGCAGGAGTGCCCCGGCGCTGAGCGCGCGGGCGTCGATCACCGTGGCCCCGCCGTCGTCGATCGCCCTCTGGTAGGCCGAGCAGGCGCGCTCGAACTCCTGGGCGATCTCCCACTGCTCCCCCGCGCGCACGAACAGCTCCGCGCGCGAGACCTCGCTCCCCGCGTCGACCCGGTTGGCCAGGTCCAGGAGTTGGGCGGCGACCCGTCCGTGCTCACCGGACCGGACAGCGTGGAATTCCCAACGGTCGAGTTCTGCCGTCGTCACGTGGGTCAACCGCATCGCCCCCATCCCCTACTCGCACTCCCGCGCGCCCTGTCAGGACCTGGCCCGCTCCAGGGCCTGCCAGAACCCCTGGCGCAGTCCGTCACGGACCTCGTCACGCAACAGGTGGTCGATCGGCAGCGAGGAGCCCTGGAGCAGGCGCGCCTCCAGGTCGGAGGGCATCCTGGGCCTGCGGGCGAGTACGGCCTCCACCCACAGGGCGGGCGCCTCGCGAGCGATCGACTCCGCGAAGTCGTTCCCTTCCTTGTGCGCGACATGCACCGCTTCGTCAACGGTATGCGCGGCGGGACGTGTCTGCTGTGGATATCCAGGACTGGGACGGGATTCCTGGTAGCCGCCGGCGCTGAACCGGCTGGCGGGTTCGGGACCAGTAGGTGGCGGCCCCCCGTAGGGGGAGGCTGCCCCACCGCGGTGAGCGGTGTCAGTTTCCGTACTGGTCCCATAGGTAGGGTTTGCGTCGGCCGCTCCCCCGAATCCGGAGCCGTCCCCACCCCCGTAGCGCGGGTCCTGGCGCGGGTCCTGCCGTGGGTCCTGGGGTGGGGCGCTTCTCGGAGGTGGCGCGTGGCCGGGTTGGCCGTCCGACGCGAAGGAGCGCTGCGGCCCCGTCCCCGCGGCGAAGGACTGCTGGGGTCCCGTGCCGTTGAAGGAGGGCTGCGCTCCGGTCATCGGCCCCGATCCGGAGGCCGGCCTCCCGGGCATGCCGTAGCCGCTCGGGTCCGCGCCGCGCATCGACGGGTGCCCGTCGGTGACGGGATAGCCCTGCTGCCCGTTGTGGGCGGGGTGGCCCCCGGTCACCGAGTGGCCGGGGTAGGAGCCGCCGCCCGTGCCGGGCGGGGTCTGCCCGCCGGACGGGAATCCGTTGGCGTCGATGCCGCCCGGCTGCTGGCCGCCGTCGCCCCCCGGTCCGACGAGGTGGTCCCCGCCGCGCTGCTGCGCGAGGGACCTCCGCATGGCGCGCAGCTGGTCCATGGCGCTGCCCTGGGGGACGGGCTGGCCCCCGGTCCCCGCGAACATCGCCTCCAGGCCGCCGCTGGAGGATCCCACCGGGTCGACCCGGGCGCCGCCGGGCTGGGCCGCGACGGGCTGCCGCGGCGTCTCGGGCGCGGAACGGGCCCGGCCGTTGGCGAACGGCGTCGTGGTCTTGGCCGCGGTCTCCTGGGAGGAGCCGCTGCTGGAGAGGAGGTTGACGTGCGGGCGCAGGTGGCCCGCCCCGATCTCGATGAGGTCGTCGCACTCCCGGCGCAGGGCCCGGGAGATGGTCCAGTTGCCCTCGACGGACACGTGCACGACGGTAACGCGCACGCCCATGTCCTGGACGTCGGCGACGACGGAAGCCATGTCCTCGTCACCGCTGACCAGGACGGCGTCGCACAGGACGCCGGTGCGTGCCAGCGTGGTGATGTCGCGCTGGACATAACTCTCCACGCCCTCGCGGCGGCCGGGCCGTATCCTCGCGGCACGGAACTTGACGCCGGGGATGTCGGCGATGCCGTCCTGCTCCTGGGAGCGCCGCTCGTCGGCGACGGCCTCGTACCAGTAGCAACGCAGCAGCGGAAGACCGGTGCGGTCCCGTGCGACCTCGTTGAGGAACTGGACGAGTCCGGAGTAGTCCCAGGAGACGGAGTCCCGGTTGCGGGTTCCGTGCACGGCCATCGCGCCGTCCGCGAGAAGGTATCCCGCGTCAACGAACAACGCGCAGCGGTCCACGTGACACCGCCCCCTTCCCTTTTGACTCTGGGGCCATATCCATGACCGGGGCACAGCCTAGCCAAGTCTGTCTGGTTTTGCGTGCCCTCTTTGAATACGGAAAGTTATTGACCCACTACACACAGGCGGGATCCCGTTGAGGGGCGGGCTTTTCCAGCCGCCCGGGCCTGCCGGGAAACCCGTCGCGAATACCGGACTTCAGGTACGCATCGGGGCGGTCAGCGCCACGACGCCGACCAGCACCGCGTCCTGTTCGGAGAGGATTCGGATATCCGTTTCCCTGCCGAGTACTGGGTCGAATCGTACGACGTCGGTACCGAAGGTGAAGGGGTCCCCCACGGCCCCGCGGGCGGAACTCGCGAAGGCGTTGTCCTCCTCCCCGTACCCGCCGCTCGGGGCGACCGCGCGGCCGTCCACCGTCACCCGGTCCCCCCGCAGGTCGGCGTCGCCCTCCCAGGCCACCACGTCCACGTGGGAGGGCACCGCGGCGGGGAGCAGACCCGACACCGGGAACGACATCCCCGTGCGGCTCCGGAAGACCGCCCCGGTGTCGTCGAGCACCATCGCCTGGTTGTAGGAGCCGATGCCCGGGTCCTCCAGGACCACCACCAGGCTCCACCCGGCGTAGACGCCCCGGCCCTCCCGGGCCGGCACGTCGCCCACCCACCACTCGCCGCCGCCCTGGGCCCTCACCAGGTCGGTGACCTCGGCGAACGCCTGGTAGGCGGGGTATCCGGGCAGGTCCGCGACCTTCGTGTCGGTGGCGGCCACGGTCCGGTAGGACGTCATGCCCGGCCCCCTGACCCGGGCCGCGGGGGCGTCGGGGGCGCCCGCGGCCGAGAAGTACAGCCCCGCCCAGCGGACCGCGCCGCCCTCGGGGAGGTCCCAGGTCGCGGCGCTCGCCGAGGTGGTGGCGTCCGGATCGCCCTCGAGGGGAGCCATCACCCAGTTGTCGTTGTCGCGGTGCTCCCCCTCCCTCAGGCGGGCGTCGGCACAGGGGCCGTCCGGCGCCTCCGGCCCGGCCCCGGAGGACGGGTCCGGACCCGGTTCCGGTTCCGGGACGGGCCCGGGGCCGCCGTCCGGGTTCTCCGGGTCCGCGACCTCCGGGTCCGCGACCTCCGGATTCGGGTCCCGCTCCGGGGCCGTGGGCGACACGCCGTCCGGCAGGGCGCCGGCTCCGTCAGGGGCGCCGCCGTCCTCTCCCTCCGCGTCGTCCTCGGGGATCTCCTCCTCCCCCCGGGACCCCTCTTCCCCCGGGGACGCCTCCGTGCCGGGCTCCGCGGGCAGCGGCCCCCGCGGTGCGCGGGCCAGGTCCGCGTCGGCCTCCGGAGCGGTGCGCCCGTCGGCGCCCGGGGTCCCCCCTGTCCCGGGGCCGGCGCCGGGGACGCCGGGGTTCCCGGGCCGCCAGGGCCACGGCCACGGCCAGTGCCCCCCGTGGTCCCGCTCCGGCTCGACACAGGTCATCAGCGCGTTGCCGACGCTCTCGGTCCGCACCCGCCCGGCCGTCGCGTAGCGCGCGGCCACCCCCTCGGAGGAGACCCCGCGCTCCCCGGTCGCACTGGCGGCCACGCCTCCGGAGGACACCGTCACGGACGCGGGCACGCCGACGTCGGCCCCGGCGTCCACGCGCACGTCCAGGAACTGGGTGCTGTTCTGCCCGGACGCCATCCGCGGGTGCGCGCAGCGGCCGCCGCCGCTGCCCGACGAGCAGCTCCAGTCGCCGTTCCCGGTCGCCATGGGGACGGAGCTGCCGGCGCCGCCGGAGGAGACCATCTCGACCCCCGGCGGCAGCGTGATCACCGCGATGACGTCCTCGACCGTGGACGCGCCGATGTTGCGGACGTCCAGGACCACGATCCCCTCGCTGCCCGGGAGGAGCGCGCCGACGGGGTCGATGCCCGCCGCGAACAGCGGTTCGGGGGCGTCCTCGGCCACCTCCTCCTCGGGGACGTCCGCCGGGGGCACGGCCGGCTCCGCCGGGGCCTCCGGGGGCGCGGGCCGGTCCGGGGCCGACGTCCCCCCCGGCGCGGCGGGGGGCGGGGCGGCGGGGGGCGGGCCCGGAGGCGTGTCGGGGGCGGCCGGGTCCCCCGGCGCGGGCGCGGGAACGGGTTCCTCCTGCGGGGCCGCCGCCGGGGGCGGGTCCTCGGGACGCATCGGAACCTCCCCGCCGGTCAGGGCGAGCGCGACCGCGACCGCCATGCCCGCGGCGGCGGCGCCGCCGGCCGCCGCCTGCTGCTGGCGGCGCGACATCCGGCCCCACCAGGCTCCCGTGGCCGCGCCGCCCGGGGTGAGGGCGAGGTAGCCCGCCGCCCCGGAGCCGACCACCAGCGGGAGGACGACCCCGCGCAGGCCGACGTTGACGTCCATCAGCTCCGCGTACACCTCACGGCAGTCCGCGCAGCCGTCCATGTGCGTGTCGACCTTGGCGGTGTCCCGTTTGGACAGGCCGCCCCGGACGTAACCGCCGAGGAGCCCCAGGGTCGGGCGGCACGCCTCCGCGGCCGCGCCGCCGGCCAGGTGCATCTGGAGGTAGGCCTGCCGGAGCCCCTCCCGGGCCCGGTAGGCGAGGGCGGCGACCCCGTTCGGGTTCATGCCGAGCAGGGGCGCGGCCTCGGCCGGCTTGGTGCCCTCGATCTCGGTGTGCCAGAGGACGGCCTGCCACCGCTCCGGCAGGGAGAGGAAGGCACGGGCGATCAGTGATCTCTCCAGCCCCTCCAGCGCCGGATCCACGAACGGCTGGCCCGGGACGAGGCTCTCCATGTCGTCCGTGACGACCTGGCGCTTCTCCCCCCGCCCCCGGTCGTACGCGGCGTTGCGCACCGCGGTGAGCAGGTAGGGACGGAAGGAGTCCTCGGGGCCCTTGCCCCTCCGGATGACGCTGAGCACCCGGGTGAACGCCTCGGCGACGGCGTCCTCCGCCTCGGCCTCCCCGCGCAACAGCTGCCTGGCCAGTCCGCGCGCCGACGCCGCGTGCCGCTCGTACAGAGTCGCGTAGGCGGCGGTGTCGCCGCCACGCACCCGCCTGATGATCTCAGCGTCACCGACGAGTGTCTCTGTGTGATTTCTGTCGGCGTCGGACACCGAACGTCCTCTCATCTGATCCCGCCACAAGCCAGGAAGAACGCTGGTTCGGCGTCGGAAGAACACGTACTCGAAAAAAATATCCCGCATCCGCGTCATGGCCGCCACCGATCCCGGTAATCAGGGTGAGGGCGAGCGGCGGGGACCCGGTGCGGGGGCACGGGCCCCCGCCGCTCACCCGGGCGGACCGAGGATCAGGAGCCACACACCATGGGTGATGCCGAAACGGGAACCGGGACGTGGGACCGCGGTGTCGGCACCCGGCGCCTGCGCGCCCCGTGGGGGCGCCGGAGCCGGGAGGCGGGTTGGGAGCCGCCGGACGACTGGTGGACCCCCGCCGTCGACGCCGTCTGCGAGGCCTTCGCCACCGGGACGGACCTGGCCGGGCCGTGCGCCCGGCTGGGCGAGGCCCGCGCACGCTCCGGGGTGGGGATCGGCCAGAGCCTGGACGACCTCGCGGCGTTCACGGCGCTGGCGGGGTGGCGGAGCCCGCCGATCGAACTGGTGCGCGCCATGGCCGAGGGGTGGGCCGACGCGGGACGGGGGCGGGAGACCTGTCAGGACCCGCTGACCGGTCTGGCCACCCAGGAGTACCTGCGGACCAGGCTCGGCGAGCTGTACCGGGGAGCGGACGGCGGACCGTCCCCCGCCTCGGGCCACCGGCTGGCGATCGTGTCGCTGGACCCCGGGATCGACCCGTGGCGACGCGCCGCCCGGCTGATCGTCCTCGGTTACGAGCTGTCCCGGTTCTTCACCCGGGGCGAGTCCGTGTGCCTGATCGGCCGGGGCCGGATCGGGGTCGTCGCGGCCGAGGCCGACGACCTGGACCCGCGGTTGGACGAGCTGCGCCGGGGCATCGGCTGGGAGCACGGCGCCGGCGTGTGGTCGGTGGCACTGCCGCCCACGCACCGGGAGGCACTGGCGCTGGTCGAGGGTCTGGGGAGGCCCGGATGACCGGGTGACGCCGTCCGGCGCCGTGCGGCCCCCGAGCGGCGGGCCCGGCACCGGACGGTGGCCGGACGGGGCGCGGATTCGCCGAGGGGACGAACGCGACCGGCCGGCCGCCCGCCGGGCGACGGTCCCGGGTTCCCCGGTACACGGGAGAGCCGGCCGGGACCGCTCGGCGGAAGGGGGAGCGCCGTGTTCCGGCCTCCCCGGGGGCGCGTCCGCAAGGGGAGGCGGACGCGCCCCCTCGCCGTGGGCGTCCTGCCCCGTGCCCGTCCGGCCCCGCGCTCACCCGAGGTTGAGGCGTCCCCCCGTCGCACCGAAGACCGCGCGCTTCCAGGCGGACGCGGGAACGGGCCTCACGGCGGCGATCCGCTGCTCGAACCCACCGGGGACGGGGACGTGCCCGTCGCTCGCGGCCACGGCCGCCATCGCGGCCACCTCGGTCACCGTGGGCCCCACGGCGCCCGCCGTGCCCGCCGCCTCGATCCAGGACTCGAGGCCCGTGGGACCGGCCGCCGCGGGCTGCTCGGACCCGGCCGCCGGGCCCGGACGGGCCTCCTCCGGAAGGACGTCCGCGGGACGGGCCTCCGGCGGCCCCTCCTGTGCGGGTGCCTCGGCGACCGTGGACCACGCGGACCGTTCGGGCGTCGCGGGTTCGTGCGCCTGCTCGAACCCCGCCAGCCCCTCGAACCGCTCGGAGGGATCGGGGCGTTCGAGCGGTTCGGACCGCCAGCCCTCCGTGTAGGGGGCGGCCGGGATGTCCAGGAAGCCGGTCACCTCCAGGGGGCCGGCGGCCCCCGGACGGACCTCGGTCACGGGGAACGGCGGAGCGTGGTCGAAGGACTCGGGGACGGCCGGGTCCGCGGGAGCCGCCGGGTCCGCGGTCGGAGCCTGGCCGGGGGCCGCCACGGCGGATCCGTCACCGGTGCCCTCCGGAGCGCGGGCGGCCTCCGCGGCGGCTCCGCCCCCGGGCCGTTCCGGGTCCCGCACGGGATCGGCTGCTGCCCCGGTGCCGTCCCGGTCCCGGGCGCCGACCGGGTCGGCGCCGGCACCGGCCCCGCCTGCGGGGGCCGGGGCCGAGGGCTCCTCCGGAGCGGCGGAGGCGGGACCGGCGGCCTCTCCGGGGCCGTCGGTCCGCGCCGGGGCGGAAAAGGGTCCGTCCTCGCCGAGCAGGGAGGCGCCCCGGTACAGGAGGGTCTCCTCCGCGGGCACCGGGCCCGCGGGGGCGGGGGGCGCGTCGGAGGACGGCTCGGTCCGCGCCCGCGGACCGCGTTCCGGGGACGCCGTGCCGGGGCCGGAGGGAGTTCCGGCGGGCTCCTCGTCCTTCTCCTTACGGGCACGGCGGTCGGCTCCGAGGATGAGGAAGACGTCCGTCTCCTCCGCGTCGGGGTCGGTCCCCTCCGAGTCCTCGCCGACGGCGGTCGGCGGGTCGGCGGGGCGCGGCGGCCCGACCTCGCGGGGCGCGCGGGAGCCTCCGGCGTCGGGCCGGGGAGCCGGCGCCTCCGCGGGTTCCCGCGTGCCGAACCAGGCGCGGGCCGGGGGCACCTCCTGGCGGCCCCCGGGGGGTGCGTGCCGGGGCGGCTCCGGGGTCTGGGCAGGCGGGGTCTGGGCAGGCGGGGCCTGGGCCGGAGCCGACGCGTGGTGCGCGGGACCGCCCGGGGCCGGGCCCCGGTGGGGCTGCGGCCACATCGGCGGCTGCGGACCCGAGGGGGCCTGCGGACCGGGATACGGCCGCTGCGGACCCGAGGGCGGTCGCTCCACCGGCCGCTGCGGACCCGAGGGCGCCCCCGCACCGGGATACGGCGACTGGGGACCCGAGGTCGGACGCTCCCGGGCCGAGGGCTGAGGACCCGAGGGGGCCTGCGGACCGGGATACGGCCGCTGCGGACCCGAGGGCGCCCCCGCACCGGGATACGGCGACTGCGGCCCTGAAGGGGCCTGCGGGCCGGGATACGGCCGCTGCGGACCCGACGTCGGCCGACCCGCCGGCTGCTGGGGCCCGGACTGCGGGCGCACCGGCTGCCGGGGGCCGGACGGCGGCTGCTGCGGCCCCGGGGGCGGGCCCTCCCAAGGGCGCTGCGGACCGGAACCGGGCCCCGGAACCGCGTCGGGCCGCGGCCCGGGTCCCTGCGGGGGCGCGGGCGGCGGCTGCGCCGGAGGGGTGGGTATCGGGGCGCCCGACAGGAACGCCTCGGCCATCGAGTCCTGGGCGAAGGCCCGCGGCTGCTGCGGCGGGGCCGGAGGGACCTGCGGGCCGGAGGGGCCCGCCCACGGCGTCCGGTTGGGACCGGTGGGCTCGTGGGGACGCGGCGCCTCCACGGCGTAGGGGGTCGGGGGGAACGGCCCCGGCGGCGGGTACACGCCTCCGTGCGGCGGGTCCTGTCCGGGTTCCTCGGGGAACCACGGAGCGGGCCGGGGCGGCTGCGCACCGCCGCCGCCCTGCTGTCCGGCCCCTTCCTGCGGGGGCGGCGCGGCGGCGCCCGCGGGCGCGTCCCCCCGGGAGGGGGCGCCGTGCGGCGGGGCGTCCCGGTCGGGGTGGTGCGGCGGGGCGTCCGGGGGGCCGTCCGCTCCTGCGTGCGGTGCCGGACGCGGGTCGTCCCGGCCCGGATTCCCCCGGGGAGGGGTGTCCTGGCCGGGATCGGACCCGTGGTGCTGGTTCACGGCCTACTCCCCTTCCGTGCGTGCGCGGGCGGGCGCGGCCCCGTCGACGGCGCGGCCCAGGGCCTCGGCGGCGACGAGCTGGACCGTCCGGTGGGTTGCCTCGCCGATCAGCCGCGGGAGCACCGCCGCTCCCTGCGCGAGGTGCCGGTCGTGCGGCACGACCACCACGGCGGCGCCGCTCTCGGCGATGATCCCGGTCGTGCGCGCCACGTCGAACGCCGGGTCCTCGCGCCTGCGCTCGTCGAAGACGACCACCACGGTGCGCCCCACCTCGTCCGGCCTGGTCGCGGCCAGCGAGTCGAGTTCGCGTCCGACCCTCAGCGCGGACTCGCGCGTGGCCCGGACCACCCGCACCCGGGAGTGGGCGCCCGCGCCGACGGCCGCCGGGACGGCGCCGTCGCCACGGCCCGCCACGAGTGTCACCCCGAAGAACCGGGAGATCGGCAGGAGCCCCGAGGAGTAGGCGTCCGCCCGGTCCGGCGCTGCGCCCACCGTCCACAGGTTCTCGCCGACCTCGCCGAGGCTGGCGCACACCGACTCGAAGGTGGCGGGGTCGACCCCCTCCAGGTCTCCCGGCTCGCCCGCTCCCAGGCGGTCGGCCATGGACGGCGCCCGCCCGGTGGCGTCCACCGCCAGCACCCGGTCGTGGCGGAAGTGGGCCAGCGCGCGGGCGACGAGGGCGGTGACCACCGCCGCGTCCGCGCCCGTCCCGAGGTCGTCGACGAGGATGCGGCGCCCCGTCGAGGTGGCGCGCTGCAACCGCCGTCCCAGCTCGATGGCCTCCGCGACCTCGTCCACCGGCCGGAACGGCCGCAGGACCGTGCGTCCGATCCTGCGCACCAGGCCGTCGGCGGGCACGGGCCGGGCCGGGGCCGCGCGCCCCGCGCCGGCCGCCGGAACGGGGGGCGCGGCGGGGTTCCCCGCGAGGTGGGTCTGTGAAGCGTTCATCGTCCCCCGCTCAGAAGGTCGTGAGGAGTCGCTGGTAGGTGCCGAACGCGCCGATCGCCAACGGCACCAGGACGACGACGGCGATCGCCTCGAACCTGCTCGTGACCCCGCGGAGTCTGGCGCGAACGTGCTCGGGCTGCTCGACGGACAGGACCACGGCCGGAATCGCCGCGACCGCGACCGCGATGCCCAGCGCGGGCCACACGCCCCACGGCACGGCGTCGGCCCACGCGAACAGGAAACTCACCAGTACCACCAGGCTCGCGCCGATGAGCGCCGACTTCTGGGCCACCAGGGGGAACAGCCGGGCACGGCTGGCCACCACCAGCGCCAGGACCACCGACAGCCCGGCCGTCCACCAGTCGAAGCGGGTGGCCAGGCCGATGCCCGCCGTCGCCGTGGCCGCCGCGACCGAGACGGTGGCGATCACCAGGCTCCGGTGGGCCCCGGCCACCGAGGTGAGGACGTCGCCGCGCGCCACCGCGTCACCGGAGCTGCGCCGGTCGTCCAGCACGGCGAGCCCGGAGAACGTCAGCGCCAGCCGCAGGAGCAGGCTCAGCAGGACCACGCAGGCCACGGTCATGATCGCGGCGACCTGGTGGGCGGGCAGCCCGAACGCGGCCCCCGCCGACCACACGGCGGCCAGGGCGAGCCCGACCCCGCCGCCGGTCAGCCCGCCGCGGCCCAGGGAGGAGGTGAGTCCGAGGAGCAGGACCAGGCCCGCCAGCAGGGCGGCGGCGCCGCCCCAGCGGGCCCACTCGGGCCATCCGAACGCGTCGCAGGCCAGCCACAGGGCCAGGCCGCCGACCGCCGCGCCGCTGATCGCCAGCGCCGTGCCCAGGGGTTCGCGCCACGTGGGGCCGACCGCCGCGCCGACCGCGACGAGGAGGGCGGCGACCACGGCCAGCCCGGTGATGCCGCCGGCCCCGGAGAAGTACCCCTGGAGCACCCATCCCGCCCCGAGGGAGAGGACGACCAGCGCCAGCGTCGCGGTCCACCGGGCCGCCTCGGGGCTCCAGCGCCCCTGGTGGCCGTCCAGTGCCATGGACACCGCCTCGGGGACCTCGTGCACCACGGGCGCGGGCACCGGCTCCTCCGCCCGGACGAGCCGCAGCACCGCCCCGTCCGCGACCTGCCGGTCGGCGAGGGTGGTGTCGCCGTCCAGGACGATCCCGGAGGCGGTGACGAGGTGGCGCAGCTTCGCGGGGTTCTCCACCTGGTCGCCGAGGAGGTCGAGGACTTCCGGCATGAGCGCGCCCACCGGTTCGCCGGCGGGTAGGACGGCGTCGACCCTGCGCTCCTCACCGACGAGCGTCACCCGGCTCCAAGCGGTCATTGCCTTCCAATCCTGCTCTCGCGTCTGGGGTGGCGGTCCACCACCGTTTTCGGGCCCGGGCCCGGGGAGGGCCCGGGCCTTCCGGGGTCAGGCGGGTACGTCGTCCACGGCGATGCGTTCGAGGTAGCCGTTGCCGACCAGCCAGCGGACCGTGGGCGCGGGGGGGACCTCGGAGAAACCGGCCGTGTCGAGCGTGAAGCGGATCCCGCCGCCGGGCAGGCCCTCGTGCGCCGGCGCGGCGGTGGCGCTCACCTGGAAGGGGTGGATGACCCGGTAGCGGTGGTACAGCTCCCCGCCGTCCGCGCCGGTGCGGGCGTACCCGGGCAGGCCGCGCTCCTCGAACGGCGTCCCGTCGGGGAACAGGTACCGCCCGCTCTCCTGGCCGAAGGCGTCGACCACGTCGCCGACCTCCAGGCCGTGCAGGTAGGAGCCGCCGCTGCGCTCCTCCAGGCTCTCGCGGACCTCGGTGACCAGCTCCGCCGTGGCCTCCGCCGTCTCGGCCTCCTCCGCCTGCGTGAGGGGGGCGGGATCGGGCTCGGTGGTGGCCAGCTCCTGGTAGAGCCAGCGCGCCGCCTGGTCCTCGGTCGTGAACTCCATGCCGGGACGGCCCTGGTCGAAGTCGATGACGGCCGCGGCCAGGTAGCCCTCCTCGTCCTGGGTGATCACGTAGTAGCTGTCGACGGTCTCGGGCTCGGGGCGGGGGTCCCCTGGGAGCACGTACAGGCTCCGGGGGACCCCGGCGGCGTCCAGCTCCTCCCGGGCCCGGTCGAGGGTGACCTGGGCGCCGACCCAGTCGCCGGGGACGGGCGGGACGGCGTTGTTCGCCGGGCCGGACGCCTCCTGCTCCTGCTCGACCCTCTGGGTGCTGAGCTGGGTGCTGACGAACGACCAGCCGACGGTGCCGCCGCAGATGACGGCGGCGAGGCAGGCACTGATCGCCACCTTGCCGAAGTTCTCGTCCAGGCGGCGCCGGGTGCGCTGCCCCCCGAAGAGGACCGCCTCCCGGAGGCGCTGTCGGCGCACGGCGACGGACTCCAGCAGCTGACTGTCGTAGTCGCGTGCCAACCGTGCCCCCCGTTGCCTCTCGTGTGATTCCCGCCCTGCCCGGGACCGGTCAGATGTTCTGCACCGCGGCGTTGGCGCGGCTCAGGGTCTCCTGTGCGGTGCCGTCGTTGGTCTCCAGCGTGGTGCGCACCAGCCGGATGATCTCACGGACCTCGTTGCCGGCGTTGTGCCACTTGAGTTCCTTGGCGCTGTACTCCTCGGAGACCCCGGTGGCCTCGAACTCGGCCATGGCCGCGCTGACGTCGGTGTCGCGCTCGCCGATCAGCGTTTCGAGCCGGTTGGTGATGGTGGTGATGTTGGTCTGGGCCTCCTGGGAGGCTCCGATGTCGTAGGCGTTGTTGCTCATGCGGACTCCTCGGGGACGGTCAGCGGAACTTGGCTGCGTCGAAGTTGGCCGCGCCCATGTTCTGGTTGGCGTCGTCGGCCATGGTGTCGGCACCGGTGGTGAAGGCCGTGTTCATGCCGCCCTGCCCCTCCTGGATGGAGCCGAGGCCGGCGCGCAGGTCGGCGGTGATGCTGTCGGCCTGCAACTTGAAGGAGTCGAAGGCCGCCTTGCCCGCGCCGTCGAACTTTCCTGCGAGCGGTTCCGCGGCCTGGATGAGCTGCTGGATGAGGCTGCTCAGCTCGTCACCGGCGCCGCCGGTGTTCTGGGCCAGCGTGTTCAGAGTGCTTTCGCCGACTTCCCAGCGTGACAACTGTTCACCTGCTTTCCTCGGGGGACCTCGCGAGGCGGTCGCCTCCCGAAGGGGAGGATGCACGCGGAGTGCCCGTGGTTCGGAGGGAGAGTCCCGGAACCGGACAATGGACTCGATCACCCCTGTGGGGGGAATCTGAATAGTACAAGCGACCCCTGACGAAGAAATAGGCGTACTCCGCGACCTGTGGACGGGAAGCTCCGTCCGGGACCTCCGGGCCGCGCGGGCCGTGTGCGCGGAAGCGGTCGCGCCGGAGGGGTCCGGGCAGGTGGCGGGCGTCCCGGGCGGGTCGGGGGCCTGCCCCGCCCCCGGCGCGGCCACCGGCCCCGCTCCGAACGGGGAATGACCGGGGCCGCAGGTCGGAGCGGATATGTCCGCCGCGAATTCCGCCTCGGGAAAACCCCTCCCTTCCCACGGACCCCGCGGGGCGGTGCGGGTCGCCGCCGCGGCCCGGGGGAGGCCGGGTCCGTCCCCTCCGTCAGCGGTGAACGGCCGGGACATCCGGGGCCGGGCGCCCGGGGCGCCCCGCCCGGGCACCGCCCGGGGGCGCACCGGCGGCGCGTGGCCACAACCGGCCAGCGCCCCGTGCCGCGGCTCCCCCGCCTCCCCCTCCGGGACGGGGCCGGCCCCCTCTCCGGGGCCGGTCCCCGTCCGGCGGAACCGCCGCCGTCGGAGCCGTCACCCGTGGTCCCGCGCCCCGGCCCCGGGCGCGCGCCGGGCCCCGCCCGGCGGCCCGGCGGCCGACCCGGGACCCGCCCGCCGTGCCGCACCGGCCCCGGAACGGCCTCGACCGGTGCCCCGCACCCGGTTCGGTAGGGTTTCCCGCGCCAGGTGACACTCCCGAAGGAGCCCTCTTGAGTCACGACGTGGTCGCCCTGCTGGCCGAGGCCCCCGCCCGGCGCAGCCTCATCGACGCCCTGGTCGCGGCCGGGCCCGACCTGCGCGTGCGCTCCGTCTCCGAGGGCGCCGTCATCGAGCTGCGCGACGACTCCGGCAGGCTCGTCGCCGCCATGCAGGCCGCCCAGCGGCTGGCCCTGTCCGCCGAGGCGGACCGCCTCCTCACCGACGGGATCAGCGACGAGCTGCCCGCCCAGCCCTACTGGGTGGAGGCGCGCGGCGCCGAGCTCGCGGACGTCGACACCGCGGCGCTGGTGCGCCGGTTCGCCGAACACCTGGTCGAGCGGCACGGCGGCGCGGTGTGGGTCCCCGAGCCCCGGCTGCCGGGGCGCGAGGACGTCCTGACCGGCTCCACCGACCACCCCGCCGTCACCGTCCTGACGGAGAAGGCGTTCGTGGTGGTGCAGGACCGCCCCCTGGTCCCCATGAGCGGTTGGCTCGTCGACGCGACCGCCCGGCACGGCCGCGAGGGCCGCCACCTCCAGGTCGTCACCCCCGCGCACAGCCGCATCACCCACTCGCTGCGCTCCCTGCTCACCGACCGCACCGCGCGCTGGGTGGTGCGGAACGGCGACGGGGGCCACCACGACGGCTTCTCCGGGGTCCCCCTCGTGTGGGACCCGGTGTCGGCGTTCGTCGTGGACGGTCCCGCCGACCCCGGTACCGCTCCCCTGCCCCATGCGGACTTCCGCTGGTCCGAGGCCGACGGCGTCCCGGGCACGCAGCTGCTGGTCGACTTCCAGATGGTCCACCCCGCCACCGTGAGCCTCCGGCTGGGCGGGGCCGTCGAACTGGTCGCCGGACACCTCGCCTCGTCCTCCCCCGCCCTCTGGGGCACCAGCGAGCCCCTCGCGCACGCCTGGGACCGGGGCCGCGTCACCGACCTGTGCCGCCGGCGCGCCCCCGGCGCCACCTGGCTGACCTTCACGGGCCGGCCGGAGAGCGTGCGCGAGGAGGGCGCCCTCCCGTTCACCGGGACCCTGCGCGTGAGCACGGTCCCCGACGGGGTCCGGGAGAGCGTCACCCTCGCGGTGGGCCGGCCCGGCGGAGAGGAACCGGACTTCTCCGCCCTGAACGCCATGGTCAAGGAGCTGTCCGCGAACGAGGCACTGCGCAGCCTGACCGTGCAGCGGCTCCTCGGGCGCGCGGACCTCACCTACGCCCCCCGCTGGTCCGGCCTGCCGGTCCCGGTGGGGCTGGCCGTCGGCGTCGACGGCGTCTCCTCGATGGGCACGGACCGGGCCCTCTCCGCCCCCGTCAGGGGCGTGCCCTTCGGTCCGCCGATGACGCCCGCCGTCTGGTACCGGATCGGGGACGGCACCGAGCCCGACTCGTGGGACCGCTTCCGCGCCCTCATGGACCACCTCCGCCCGTCCGACGCGCCCTCCTCCTGACCCGGCCGGTGCGCGCCGCACGCGTGACGGGCGCGGCTCCGCGCACACCCCTCCCCGGGGCCGCGTACGGGGCCGGCTGCGCCCGTGGGCCGCGGGGCGTGAACCATGCGGGCGCCCCCGGTATCCCACCCAGTGGCGCCCGGTCCACCGGGACGCGCCCTCCGGGGGGCTCCCGGGGCGGCCGTCGGCCGTCCGGTTCCCCTCTCGGGGTCGGTCTGCGACACCTGGCCGGGCCCGGAGGCGCGACGGGGCGGAGCACGGTGGACACGGGCCCGGGACGGCGCAGGAGAACACGACCTGGTGCGGAGGGACCCTTGGGCCGCGGGCACGACTTCCGGACACTCCTCCCCGATCCCGCGCGGCGGCGTGGCCGAGGCGCCGCCCGGAACCCCCTGGCCCCGGCCCGGGGGGCGCTTCGTGCCCGTGCGCACCGCAAGGCTCCCCGAGGTCCGGCTTCGGTAGGGTTCTCCCGGGAACGGGCACCCCTCCCCCGCGCCCTCGTCCTCCCACCCCTGCGCCGAGAGGAAAGCCGATGAGCCTTCGCGTCGTCCACCGGCCGACACGGACCGTCCATCCCACTCCGGCCCAGGACCCTCACGAGGTGGAGGCCCCGCCGACCCTCCCCGACGGCAAGGCCCAGGGCAACCCGCTCATGACCATCCTGCCCATGGTCGGCATGATGGCGTCGCTGACGATCATGATGGTCATGCGCAACCCGGCGTTCATGGCGCTGGGCGGCGTCGTCCTGGTCGTCGCCCTTCTCGCCGCCCTGGCCATGCTGTTCTCCCGGCGCGGGCAGGTCGCCCGGCAGCGCCGCAACCAGCGGGAGCTGTACCTCCAGTACCTGGAGGAGCTGAGGGAGGAGCTCGGCGGATGGGAGCAGCGCACCCGCGCGCACGCCCGCCTTCTCGACCCGCCCCCCGAGGCCCTGTACGACGTCGTCCGCGACCCCACCAGGCTGTGGGAGCGCCGCCGCAGGCACCGCGACTTCCTCCGGGTGCGCGTGGGCAGCGGGCTGACGGAGGGCCGCCCCCTCCGCCTCGCCGAGCAGGGGACCGCCCTCACCCCCACCGACCCGTTCATGCTCTCCGAGGCGCAGGCGGCCATCCGCCGGTTCGAGTCCGTCCCCGAGATGCCGCTCACCCTGCCCCTGGACATGGCCGGGAACGTCAGTGTCATCGGGGAGCGCGAGGACGTGATGCGCCTGGTCAGAGCGCTCGCCGCCCAGTTCGGGGCGTTCCACGCCCCCGAGGACGCCGGACTCGCCGTGTCCTACCCGGCCGAGAACGCCGACGACTGGTCCTGGCTGCCGTGGCTGCCCCAGGTCCTGGACCCGCGGCGGCGCGAGGGCGGCGCCGCCGTCCGCCTCATCGCCCCGACCCCCGCCAAGCTCGGCGGCCTCATCGCCGACGAGCTGCGCTCGCGCACCGACTTCGCGTCGGAGGTCCGCAGGGGCATGGGCAAGCGCGAGGCGTACCGGATGATGCGGCGCCTGCTGGTCGTCCACGACACCCACGGCGAGGTGGCCGCCGAGCTCGTGCGGCCGGACGAGGCCGTGGACCCGGCCGACCTCGGCGTCACCGTCCTGCACCTGGTGTCCCGCCAGGTCGACGAGCCCGGCGACGTGAACCTGAGGATCAGCGTCGACGGCGACCAGGTCCGGATCGAGGAGCTGCGCGGCGCCGACCCCGTGGTCACCAGCGGCACCGTCGACGACGTCTCCGCCGCGACCCTGACGGGCCTGGCCCGCATGCTGGCCCCGCTCCGCCTGTCCCCGGAGTCGATCGAGGAGACCGCCCAGGAGGGCGGCAGCGTCGACTTCCCCGCGATGATGGGCGTGCAGGACCCCGGCGCCGTCGACGTGCAGCGCCTGTGGGCGCCGCGCAGCGAGCGGGCGTTCCTGCGCGTCCCGATCGGCGTGGACGACATGGGACAGCCCGTGATCCTCGACCTCAAGGAGTCCGCGCAGCTGGGCATGGGCCCGCACGGGCTGTGCGTGGGCGCCACCGGCTCCGGCAAGAGCGAGATGCTCCGCACCCTCGTGCTCGCGCTGGCCGCCTCCCACCCGCCCGAGCGGGTGAGCATGGTCCTGGTCGACTACAAGGGCGGCGCCACGTTCGCCCCGTTCGAGGACATGCCGCACGTCGCCGGGGTGATCACCAACCTGGAGGACGACGCGGCGCTCATCGAGCGCGTGTACGCGAGCCTGTCCGGCGAGGTGCAGCGCCGCCAGCAGATGCTCCGCGACGCCGGGAACGTGTCCAACATCGGCGACTACACGTACAAGCGGGAGCACGACCCGGGCCTGCCGCCGCTGCCGCACCTGCTGGTGATCATCGACGAGTTCGGCGAGCTGCTGACCGCGCGCCCCGACTTCATCGAGCTGTTCCTGTCCATCGGCCGGATCGGCCGGAGCATCGGCGTGCACCTGCTGCTGTCCAGCCAGCGCATCGAGGGCGGCAAGCTGCGCGGCCTGGACACCTACCTGTCCTACCGCCTGGGGCTGCGCACCTTCTCCGAGGAGGAGAGCCGCACCGTCCTCAACACCCCGGACGCGTTCCACCTGCCCTCGCTGCCGGGGTTCGGCTACCTGAAGGTCGACACCAGCGTCTACCAGCGGTTCAAGGCCGGATACGTGTCCGGCGCCTACCGGGGGCCGGTCGCCGAGGAGGAGGTCTCGGAGGGCACCCCGTCGGTGCGCCCGTACACGGCGTACAACAGCGACGGCGGGCAGGACCCGGCGGCGGCCCAGGCCCCCGGCGAGGACACGCCGATGCCGTCCCGGACGGTCGGGCCGACCCTGCTGGACGTGATGGTCGGACAGTTCGGCCGCCACGGGGAGCGGACCCGGGAGATCTGGCTGCCCCCGCTGCCGTCCGCGACCACGCTGGACACGGTGGCGGGCGCTCCGGTGGAGGGCGAGCGGGGGCTGCGGCTGCCCGGGACCCACGAGCCGATGCACGTCCCGGTCGGCGTCCTGGACGACGCCACCAAGCAGTGGCAGGGCGTGTGGAAGCTCGACCTGACGGCGTCCGGCGGCCACGCGGCCGTCATCGGGGGCCCGCAGAGCGGCAAGACGACCCTGCTGCGCACCCTCGTGCTGTCGCTCGCGCTCACCCACACGCCGGAACAGGTGGCCGTGTACTGCCTGGACCTGATGGGCGGCGGCCTCCAGTCCCTGGCGTCGCTCCCGCACGTGGGCGGGGTGGCGGTGCGCACCGACAGCGAGCGCGTCCGCCGTACCGTCGAGGAGATCCAGGGGATGCTGGAGCACCGGCAGGCGGTGTTCCGCGACCGGGGGATCGACTCCGTCGCCCAGCTGCGCCGCATGCACGCCCGGGGCGAGGTGCCGGAACTGGCCAGCGCCGACGTGGTGTTCTGCATCGACGGTTTCGGGGCGCTGCGCAAGGACTTCGAGGACATCGACCCGAAGGTCACCGACCTGCTGCAGCGCGGCGGCGGGTTCGGCGTCCACGTGGTCGCGGGCATGCTGCGCTGGAACGACGTCCGGATCGCCGCCCAGTCCAACTTCGGGCAGAAGGTGGAGCTGCACCTGAACGACTCGTCGGACTCCACGATCGACCGCAAGCTCTCGGAGACGATCAGCGCGAAGACCCCCGGGCGCGTCCTCACGGACGCCGAGCTCTTCGGCCAGGTGGCGCTCCCCCGCATCGACGGGGTGGCGGACGGCGACAACCTGGGCGAGGTCGTGGAGAAGACCGTCCGGGCCGTCGACCAGGCCTGGCGCGGCAAGCGCGCGCCCAAGGTGCGCATCCTGCCGCACCGGCTGTCGGCCCGCACGCTGCCGACGGTCGAGTCGGAGCCCCGCCTGGTGCCGATCGGCGTGGACGAGCGCGCCCTGGAGCCGGTCCTGCTGGACCTGTTCGACCGCGACCAGAACCTGCTCGTCCTGGGCGACGGCGAGTGCGGCAAGACCAACCTCCTGCGGCTCATCGCCGAGAGCCTGGTGGAGAGGTACTCGTCGGACGAGGTCGTGTTCGCGGTCATGGACCCGCGCCGCACCCTGCGCAACGTGGTCCCCGAGGAGTACATGGGCGGCTACGCGAGCAGCCCGCGCGTGTGCGCCGGCCTGGCGGGCGGCGTGGCCAAGGAGGTGGAGGGCCGTCTGCCCGAGGACGGGGACGTCGACTCCCTCGAGCCGGGGTCGTTCAAGGGGCCGCGCATCGTGGTGCTCGCGGACGACTACGACGTGCTCACCACGGCGGGCCAGAAGCCGCTGGCCCCGTTCGTGCCGTTCGTGCCGAACGGCCGCGACATCGGCCTGCACTTCGTGGTGGCGCGCCGGGTGGCGGGCGCCGGACGCGGCATGTACGACCCGCTGGTGCAGGCGATGCGCGAGATCGGGACGAGCGCCCTGGTGATGTCGGGCGACCGGAGCGAGGGCCAGCTGCTGCCCCGGGTGTACGCCGCGCCCCAGCCCCCCGGCCGCGGCAAGTGGGTGACCCGCGGCGACACGGGGCGGCTGATCCAGACGGCGGTGCGGGAGGCGCCGCTCCCGGACCGCGCCTGACGCCCCCGGCGGAGGGCGCCCGCGGCCGGGTCGGGAGCACGCGTCCCGGCCCGGCCGCGGCGTTCCCGCGCGGCGGTCCCGCCCCCTGGGGG